>NZ_JBDNTB010000047.1:0-23000 GCF_047719395.1 Propionibacterium sp. | reverse complement strand
TAAGACACCGCCACACACCCAACTCCCCTCCCCAACCGGAGGGGAGTTTTTTCATGCCCTGACACAAGAATTCCTGCCCATTCCTGGAACGGGACGGTAGAAGGTCAACTGCTTCTGCGAGTTAGCCTGAGGCCATGAATCTGGATGACATGCCGCACCGCAGTTTCGTCACGGTGGCTCCTGAGCAGCGGCCTGTTCGCAATCGGCGGGCCAGCAGAGTCATCGTCCTCGCGGGGGACAGGGTGCTGCTCGAGGAGGACACCGATCCCGGCTGTCCGGGAATCACCTGGTGGGTGACTCCCGGTGGTGGTGTGGACCCCGGTGAGAGCTTTGAGCAGACAGCCCGACGTGAGCTCCATGAGGAGACCGGCCTGGTCATCACCGTCGACGATCTCGAGGGTCCTGTCGGCAGGCGCGTCACCCATCATGGCTACTCAGACCAGGTCCTCGTCCAGGAGGAGTACTTCTTCATCGTGCGCACCGACCAGTTCGTCGTCGACACGGCCGGGTACACGCCTGAGGAACAGCAGACCCTGGCTCAGACAGCATGGCTGACCGAGCAGGAATTGGCTTCACGGGTGTACTGGCCTGAGTTGCTGCCCCAGCTGTGGCACAGCCAGCCGGGGTCATTCCTGGACATGGGACATGTCGAGGAATCGACAATTCCGTTGACAGCCTCGCAGCGTCAGTTCTGAGTACTTTCGCTCGGCACTTCGGATTGGTCGATGATCCGGTATGAGTAGCCCTGCTCAGTGAGGAAACGCTGCCGGTGCAGCGCAAAATCCGCATCCACCGTGTCGCGCGACACGCCCGTGTAGAAGTGGGCGGTGTTGTCATGGTTGGCGTCATGACCGGCGAGACGTTGCTTGGGTCTCAGCAGGCGGCCGAGGCGCTGGGCCTCCTCCTGGCGTGAGCCGAAGGTGCCTGACACCTGAATGGCCACCTGGGCCGCCGGCAGGTCGACGGAGAAGTTGGCCACCTTGCTCACCACCAGCAGATCGATCCGGCCCTCGCGGAAGTCGCGGTAGATGACCTCCCGGCGGTGGTTCGGAGTGCTGCCGCTGATGATGGGGCAGCCAAGCCGTTCGGCGATCTCCTCGAGTTGGTCGACATATTGGCCGATGACGAGGGTCGGCATGCCGCGATGCGCGCCGACGAGTGCCTCGATGACCGGCAGTTTCGACTCGGCTGTCGACGCCAGCCGGTGCCGTACATCGCGCTCGGCCAGCGCATAGACCATCCGCTCATCCTGGTCGAGGTCCACACGCACCTCCACGCAGTCGGCAGGGGCGATCCAGCCCTGCGTCTCGATCTGTCGCCACGGAGCGTCGTAGCGCTTCGGGCCGATGAGGCTGAACACGTCTTCTTCGTGGCCATCCTCACGGACCAGCGTGGCTGTGAGGCCGAGCCGTCGCCGGGCCTGCAGATCCGCTGTCATCCGGAAGACCGGTGCAGGCAGCAGGTGCACCTCGTCGTAGAGCACCAGACCCCAATCCCGGGCATTGAACAGTTCCAGATGGGGATGGATGCCATTCCTCTTGGTGGTGATCACCTGATAGGTGGCGATGGTCACCGGCCGGATCTGCTTCTTGGCGCCCGAGTACTCGCCGATCTCGTCGCTGGTGAGCGAGGTTCTCGCGATCAACTCGTCTCGCCACTGACGTGCTGACACGGTGTTGGTCACCAGGATCAGCGTCGTGGCGCGGGCCATGGCCATCGCGGCGGCCCCGACAATGGTCTTCCCGGCGCCGCATGGCAGCACGACCACCCCCGAACCGCCCTGCCAGAAGGCCGCGGCGGCTTCGGCCTGATAGGGGCGCACCGACCAGCCGTCCTCGACAAGCTCGATCGGGTGTGCTTCACCATCGACATAGCCGGCGACATCCTCGGCCGGCCAGCCGAGCTTCAGCAGCACCTGCTTCAGCTGGCCGCGCTCGGAAGGATGCACGAGCACCGTGTCGTCATCGATCGCCGAACCGAGCAGGCCCTTGGTCCTCGCACTGCGGCGCACCAGGGTGAGTACCGCCGTGTCAGTCGTGGTGAGCACCAAGCCGTGGGCAGGATCCTTGTCGATCCTCAGAATGCCGTAACGCCCCATCGTCTCGGCGATGTCGACCAGCAGATTCGCGGGCACCGGATATTTGGAGAAGGTGAGCAGGGCATGCACCACCTGCTCGGCGTCGTGGCCCGCCGCGCGGGCATTCCAAAGACCGAGCGGGGTCAGCCGATAGGTGTGCACGTGCTCGGGTGCCCGTTCCAGCTCCGCGAAGGGAGCGATCGCCGCCCGGCATTCGTCTGCCTGGGGATGGTCGGCCTCCAGCAGCAGCGTGCGGTCCGACTGGACAATGAGTGGTCCATCGTGAGTCATCGCGGCCAATTATGACGCTGGCACAAAACGGAGACGTGTCACTGTCCATGGTGGCCCATGTGCGGGAGCCACATCCTGGCAGGCCGTATGTTCCGTCGTGAGGAGATGTCCGGGATGTCCGGCCGGATCCGATCCGCCGCTCAGCTGGGGGGCGTCAACTGGCGAGGCACGCAGCTGTTGGCGAGATCGTCTCCCGCCAGATTGGGGAACAGCTGAGCACATTCAGCCTGGGCCTCGCTGTAATTGTGGAGGCCATCGGGATCAGCGATGGTGACCCAGATCACACCAGGAGTGGCCTTCTGCTGGCCGAAATCGGCGGACTGCAGCATCAGCACGTTGTTGATGCCCTCGCCCTGGAGCTTCTTGGTCAGATCTTGGTGCTCATCCCAGATGTCCGGCAGACCGAAGGTGTGCGACCCGCTCTTGGTGACCTGACGCGGATCGGTGACTCCCTCGTACTTGCTACCCAGCATGAGCGCCCATCGCCCATCGAGATCCAGGCCCTGCAGGCTGCTATTGCGTGCCGAGATGAGTTGTTGCTGGGCTGCGGTGCGAGGGTCGGCCGAGGGTGTCGGAGTGGGCGAGGGCGTCACAGTGACCGTACGCGTCGGCCTCGGGCTGCTGACGCCGGCCGGGGCCGTGGCTGCTGGTACGGACCCGCTCGCACCCTGCCGGGGATTCGATCCGAATGGCTTGATCACGAAGAGGACGATCCCGGTGATGGCCAGCAGGACGGCCACACACACCAGGACGATGAGGAGGGTCCACCTTCCACTGGTGTCGGATCCCGGTGCGGTCGGCCCATGGGGATCCGCGGTCGCCTGCGACGCTGCGGGCCACGGCTGAGAGGACGGCGAGCCCGGCGCCTGCGGTGGCGGAGGGGCTGGCGGTGCAGCCACGACGGGGGCCGTTGGAAGCTGCATGGTGAGCGCGGTCTGCACGGGGGCCGGACCCAGCGGGATGGCGGCTGGAGGAGATTTCAAGGCTGCGAGGGCAGGAACTCCCGCCAGCTGGGTCCCGGCGCTGCGCAGCAGTTCCGCCGCCCGGTCCGCGGTTGCCGGACGGTCCTTCGGGTTCTTGCGAGTCAATGCCTCGATCACATTCCACAGATCATCAGGCATGCCGTCGGGTCTGCCCGGTGCCATGGATATCTGGGCCTGGCCGATATCGCTGGGAGATCCTGAGAAAGGAGGCACGCCGCAGCTCAATTCGTACAGAATGAGTCCCAGCGAATACAGATCGCTTTGCTCGGTCGGCGGTTCACCGTAGATCATTTCCGGCGAGGTGTAGTGCGGTGATTCGGGCAGCAGCGTGGGCCGGCCGGACGGGAATGCCAGATTCGCGAGTCTGGACACGCCGGTATCGGTGATTTTCAGTGCCGAGGGGTCAGCGCCGGAAGCGAGGAGAATATTCGTGGGTTTGAGATCGCCGTGGGCAACCCTGCCGGCGTATATGGCAGTCAGTCCGGCGCAGACGGCAGAGCCGATCTGGGCCACCTCCTGAGGCGCCACGGTGTCCTTGTCACGGAGGAGCCGGCCCAGGTCTGGCCCGTCCACGAATTCCGTCACGAGTGCGAGCGTTGAGCCCTCAAGGACGATGTCGTGAACTCGCGCGAGATTCGGATGACTGAGATTCATCAGCAGAGTGCGGGCCGAGAGAAAAAGACGAGCGAGATTCTGGTCCGCCATCAATCGTGAATCGAGCACCTTGATCGCGAACGCATCGTTATTCTTGTCGACTGCCTTCCAGACCTGTCCGGTATTTCCACGGCCAAGTGAGTCCAGGAAGTCATATTGCGAGCCGAGGGGCCCATTTGACAGCTCAGCCATGAGTCTCGCCTCATTCATTTCTGGAAGGGGGGAATTCGCTTCTCATCGTTGCCAGCAGGTTGTGCACCGATACCAGTTCACACATCGTAGGCTTTCAGCGTCTTTGAGGTCTGGGTTTTTCGCGAATGATGGGAAAGTTTCGCAGGATCGAGAGCCATTTTGGGCTTCTTGTGCATCCTCGCCGGGCCGTACATCACGCATGGCATCTTCCGGCGCGGTGGGCCGGGCGCATGCTGACGGGCAGGTATTTTCCTGGATGCCGGACAAGTGCTGACGTCAGCGAGGGCCGGTGGAAGGGGCGTCATCGTCGACGGCGACGATGCGTGCCAGCGGCAGATTGAGCCTTCCAGCACCCCGGCGCACGAGATGTGCGATCCCCGAGCCAACAGTCAGGACGCGCACCTTGGCTGAGCGCAGTGCCCCATCGTCGTCCGCCCAGTCGAGCATCACCCAGCGGTCCTCGCGGTGGGCATCGGTGAGGACTTGCAGGACGTCGACCGGGGCCATCCCCCTGCCCTGGCGGCGCAGCAGGCTCGCGGCAAGGCGGTCTGGGTCCACGGGAGGCGTGGCGCGGGTGAGTGCAGGAGCTGGGGCGCGGTGCACCGGCGGAGTGGTGAACACCGTGCCCTGGGCATCCTGTGCCAGCGGCGAGAGCCCACGCTGGTGCAGATAGGCCACCACCTCCTCGGGCTCGGCCGTCGACGAGATCACCCCCGGCGCAAGTGTGGTCAGGCCGAGTTCTGCGGCTGCGCTGTCGGCCAGCAGGGAAGCAGCGGTCACCTCGTCGTCGACCTGGATCACTGCGCTGACGGCCATCACCCGCAACTGGCCATGGCGCCGGGAGATGTCGTTGACCAGTGACACCAGCGGGTGGGGCAGGCTGGCTTCCAGTCCGGCGGCGTCGTGTTCGTGCAACCATTCGATCATCGCTTCTGGACTCCAGCCGGCATCGAGGCCTGCCCGAATCGATGTGGGGGTGAAGCGAAAGGTAGCGGTGGCCCCATGGGATTCGCGAACGGCGATCATCGCCGCGGTCTGCTCGGTGTCGTGGTCCAAGGGCGCAGGTGCCACTGCGCTGAGATCGGACTGCAGGATCAGTGTGTCGCCGAAAGGTGCAAAACCAGGATCGGGGGCATCGGCAGAAATGGACGCCAAGGCCGTTGTCCGGCCGAAAGCGATCAGCCCGAGCAGCTCGGCCTCATGATGCAACTGGTCCGCGGACTGCGTCCAAGAAACCTGCGACCACGAGGGGTGACGCCATGCGAGCCGGGCCGCCAGTGTCGGCGGATCCACCGGCGTCCCCGGTTGGGCGGTGCGCAATTCTGTGTGCATGGCCGCTCGAAGCAGTGCGGACCGCCGGGTGTCCGACGGCTCCGGCCACCACTGAAGCCCCAGCCATGCCCGGCGCAGGGACAACCAGCGATGAAAGCCGTCCAGATCGAGGAAGGCGTCATAGCGCTCGGTGGCTGCCAGCCTCGGCCCCTGCTCCACGAGCATGCCTGAAGTCTGGGCGAGCGCCACAGCCAGGCCAGCAACGAAATCGCCGCCCACGAGCCGCGACAGCGCCGTCATCTCCTTCTTGGGGATACCCCCTGTGCTGAGCCGGTGCGGCATTCTTGTGCCCAGATCATCCAGGATCGCGGTGACATGGCTGACCAGTTCCTGGCCGGAGCCGATGGCCGCCTGGTCGACCAGTTCGATGGGCAGGCTGGCACCGAGCTGATCGCTGGTGGTCGGCCAGTCCGGCACCTGGGCTGGAGCCGGATCCCGGATGAGTACTCCTCCGCGCAGATGCAGGGCCACCTCGCGCGGCAGGATCACCTGGTCGGGTCCGATAGGCCTCAGCAGCCGATGGGCAAGCAGCAGATCGATGGTGCTCTCCGCATCGTCGACGGTCACCGGCCGGTCGGCACGTTGGACCGCACCGGTGGGAGGGCCCCAGAGCAGCCTGTCCAGCAGTTCGCGGCCGGCAGGGCCCACGGCCGTCAGGGCCTGGGCAATGGCAGGCGCGTCCAAGGGGTTGGGTGAAGGACCCGCAAGTCCGGCTGGATGGTTCCCGAAGGCAGACCTGGCGGCCTGAGTGAGCTGTGGTGGATCGCCCCATACCAGGGCCAGGGCGGCGAGCCTCTCCACGGCGCCGCGCACCTGGTCGGCATGTGCGGCCATGCCCAGACCTGCGGCCAATTCGGCGACCCCGGCCTCACCGCCACCGAGCTCCGAGGCCGCCATCGCCTGCGCGGCTTGCAAGGTCCACGCGTCCAGGCTCTGGAGCGCGAGACGAGTGGAGGCTTGACCGGATGCACGTTCGATCAACTCGTCGAGATCGGTTGGAGCAGGATTGGTCAGATCGGGACGGCGCCGCAGCAGGACGCCCAGTTCATCCGCGCCCAGTCCGCGTATCGCGTCTGCCAGGGAATGTTCCGAAGTCATCGCCGGCAGGTCCTTCACCCGCGACGCGGCGGGCGCGATCCCTGGTCGTCCTCGGGTGTTCCGCCCCGGGCATCGGGTGCGTCCCGGTGGAGCCGGCCCTGCAGAATCCACCGGCGCATGGCCACTGGGCAGGCCACCAACAAGGCCAGGCAGACCCAGCGCGCCCAACCATTGGCGAGGGAGAGCGGATCGTAGTACTCCATCAGGAGGGCGCCGAGGACCACGAGCACCAGGACGCCCACGGCGCCGAGGTAAACCTTGCGCAGCGCTGCCGAGGTCTGCGGATTGAGCATGCTCAGCATCCATGCAATCACCAGCGCGATGAGGCTCAGCGGGCTGAGCACGCTGCCTGCCAGCAGCACGATCAGCATCGGCCGGCCGATCGCCTTGAGAACCTCGCCGAGCCCGATGCGGGCTGGCCGTGGGACCACCGGCATTCCTCTGGGTGGAGCCCCGAGAGGGTCGTCCGTCACCTCCGGGTGTGGTTGGGATGCAAGCGTGTGCGGTGCATCGGTGCCGGACACCAGGTCCGTGGAGGACATCACCCGGATGGGCGCACGGGGGTCAGGAGCGCTCCCTGGTCGGGTGATGAGTTGCTGGACATCGTCGAAGGGTTGACGCGGATCCCTTGTTCCGCCGGTCTCGGAGGCGAGCGAATCGAGTGCGGGTCCCGATGCGGCAGTGACTTCATCGGGGCGTGCCGCCGGTTGCACCGGTTCAGCAGCGCGGGTGGCAGCACTGTCCCCAGCGTGCGCCAGGGGCGCTGCCGTCGGAGAGGCGAAGCCCAGGAGGGTGTCTCGCTCGAAACTGTCGATGACAAGCATGTCGCCGACTTGTCTGCCCGCTGTCATGGCGCCAGTCTAGGAGCGGCATGTTGCGCCCCCTCCCGTTGCACGGGACGCCGCGGTGCCGCCGATCCTCACCTGTAAGCGCTCGCACACCTCCAGATGGATCATGTCCGGCGACGCCTGGGCACAGCGCCCGTGCCCAGGCGTCGTAGGCTCGCTACTCTTGGACGAAGGCTCCCCGTGCGTCCGTGCGGATTTTCCGGCTGCCCCTGGTGGCCGTCCGGGACAAGAATGGTCACCGTGGTGGCCGTTCGTAGACATGAATGGCTGCCCTCCGGTGGCCCGAAACAGTGAGGTGACGATGCCAAGCGGCAGGGTTCGATTCTTCGATGCCGAGAAGGGCTTCGGATTCATCACGAAGGACGAAGGTGAGGGGGAGGTCTACTTCCGTGCATCCGTCCTGCCTGCCGGCGTGGCCACTGTCAAACGCGGGCAGCGCGTCGAATTCGGCATCATCGAGGGGCGGCGCGGTGAGCAGGCGCTGTCCCTGCAGCTCATCGAGCCGCCGCCCTCATTGTCCAAGGCCACCCGGCGCAAGCCCGAAGACCTGGCGGTCATGATGGAGGATCTCATCAAGCTGCTGGACGGGCTGTCCAACGGATACCGGCACGGCAGGCACCCGAGTTCGACCCAGGCCACCAAGATCGCCACGATGCTTCGTGGCGTCGCAGACGAACTGGAGAAGTGAGCAGATGGCCACGACGAAGGCTGCCCCGAAGACCGACAATGTGCTCGCCGGAGCCGAACAGCTCGCGCGTACTGCAGCAGAGCACCAGGCAGGCGACTTCGGGGTGGGCGATCATCTCGGCAGCGAGCTGAACGCCGAACGTGTGCTCACCCATTACTTCGCCTGCCCCCATCCCGGCTATGTCGGGTGGCGCTGGGCGGTGACCGTGACGCGCACGCCGCGCTCGCGCACCCCTACGGTCGACGAAGTGGTGCTGCTGCCGGGCGGGGGTGCGTTGCCCACTCCCAGTTGGCTTCCCTGGTCCCAGCGGGTGCGGCCGGGCGATGTGGCACCGGGCATTCTCATGCCCACCGCGGACAACGATGATCGTCTCGAGCCCGGGTTCACCGGCGGTGAGATGGCGCCCGACGAAGACCCTGCCGAATGGTCCGAAACGCGAGCCGTGGCCGCAGAGCTCGGGCTCGGTCGGGAACGTGTACTCACCCTGACCGGCAGGGCCATGGCGGCGGAGCGCTGGCTGGCCGGCAATGGGGGCCCGGACAATCCGTCCACCCATCAGGCGCCGGGATGCTGCGTCAGCTGCGGCTATTTCTTGCGTGTGACAGGCTCTCTGGGCCGGTTCTTCGGTGTGTGCACCAATGAGTACTCCCCGCGTGACGGCAAGATTGTGAGCCTGGACCATGGCTGCGGCGGGCACTCCGATGTGGTGGCCGATGAACGGGGCGTGGAACTGTCCCAGCCGGTCTACGACACGATCACCCTCGATGAGTCCCTGTTCGACTGAGCGGCCCAGGCCGCTCGACTGAGGACCTGCGTCACTGATCCCGCATTCGGTACCGGCGCACCCGGCAGTAGCCCAGGCCGCCCATCCCGATGACCGTACAGCACACGCCCACCCAGAGCAGCCATTCCAGTTGTGCCTGTGCCAGGTGACGTCGTGCCAGCAGCATCACCAGGGTGAATGCGGCGGCCAGCAGCGTTCCCGTTGCGAATGCCTTGGTGCCATCCTCGTCGAGCGCTGGGATGGGCGCCTGGACGAAGAACCGGTCCTTGCCGGAACCGGTGCCGGGACCCCGATGGGCAGACATGACACCAGGCTAGATGAGGTCGTTCATTTCACTACCATTGCGCCATGGTCTCCCAGTCCCCCGGAAATACCCCCAGCTCATCGTCAAGCACGGTGACAGTTTCCTTCACCGAACGCTGGTTCGGGATCAAGCAACGTGGTTCGAGCATGTCCCGCGAAATCCGGGGTGGCCTGGTCACCTTCTTCGCGATGGCCTACATCCTCGCGCTCAATCCGCTGATCATCGGAACTGCTGCTGACTCGCACGGCAACCTGGTCAGCGGGGCTCCCAAGTATTCGGACGCAGCCCGCCAGGTCGTCGACCAGGCGGCGGTCTCGCACTCGATAGCCATGGTCGCCGCGGCGACAGCACTCATCGCCGGTGCGATGACGATCCTGATGGGTGTGCTGGGACGTTTCCCGCTCGCCCTGGCCACCGGGCTGGGTCTCAACGCGATGGTCGCCTATGTCATCGCACCCACCACCACCTGGCCGCGTGCCATGGGCATGATCGCCGCAGAGGGCATTCTCATCACCGTCCTGGTGCTCACGGGATTCCGGGAGGCGGTCTTCCGGGCCGTCCCCAGGGAATTGCGAGTCGCCATCTCGGTGGGGATCGGCCTGTTCATCACCTTCGTCGGCCTGGTCGACTCCCATGTCGTGACGCCGGCGTCGGGCACGCCGGTTCAGCTCGGGCTCAACGGCTCACTGGGCACCTGGCCGGTGCTCATCTTCGTCATCGGGCTGTTCTTGCTGCTGTTCCTGTTCATTCGCAAGATCCGCGGTGCGATGCTCATCGCGATCATCGCCTCGACCGTGCTCGCGATGATCCTGCAGGCCATTGTCAGGCTGCCCGCCATGCTTCCCGATGGCACCACGAATCCGAAGGGTTGGGCGCTCAATGTGCCCAGCTGGCCCGGCTTCTCCGCCTTCGGCGCCCCCGATCTCGGGCTGCTCGGAAGGGTGGACATCATCGGGGCATTCGCCGGGCCCAATGGCAATTTTTCCGCGACCAGCATCCTCACGGCCGCCATGCTGATCTTCTCCCTGCTGCTCGCCGACTTCTTCGACACCGTGGGCACGATCGTCGCGGTCGGTGCCGAGGGCGGCATGCTCAACAAGGATGGTGAGCCCCCACACCTGCGCGAAGTCATGCTCGTCGACTCGCTCGCGGCATTGGCGGGTGGTCTCGGTTCCACATCCAGCAACACCTCCTACATCGAATCGACGGCAGGAGTGGCGGAAGGAGCGAGGACCGGCATCGCCTCGATCGTCACCGGAATCCTTTTCCTCGCCGCGATCTTCCTGTCCCCGCTGAGCAACATGGTGCCTTCCGAGGCGGTGGCGCCGGTGCTCATCGTCGTCGGCTTCCTCATGATGCGGCAGGTCGCCGAGATCGACTGGCAGAACCTCACGGAGGCATTGCCCGCCTTCCTTGCGATCGTGCTCATGCCCTTCACGTATTCGATCACCGTGGGCATCGGCGCAGGTTTCATCACCTTCGTGGCCCTCAAGGTCTTCCAGGGCAAGGGGAGGGACGTGCGCCCGCTGATGTGGGTGGTGAGCGCACTGTTCGTCATCTACTTCGCGCAGGGTGTGATCACGCACATGGTCGCGGGAGCCTGACCGCTCTGGCATCGGTGTGCACCCGTCGATTCGCGGTGCAGGCCGATGCCGGGACGGTTGTTCAGCTGCGTCCCCTAAAGTCGTGCTGTCGGACTACCAAGAGGATGCAGTGATGATGTCGCCAGCCCACCGCGCAACAGGCCGCAGGATCAAGACCACGGTGGCAGCCGTTGCGCTCATCATGAGCTTGGCCGCACCGGTGGGTGCCATCGCTCAACCCGAGGAAACAGAGCTCCAGCCGCGCAGCTATGCGACCTCGACTGCTTCGGCACAACAGGGCGAGCAGACCTACTGGACGGCGACGCAGTCGGCGGAGCAGACCGGCGAAGCGGCAACGGCGGTGCGGAGCGGTCCGGCGGCCGTGGTCACCGGACAGGGCTCGGCCTCCTCCACACCCACTGCTCATAGCAGTCAGGGCGCCGAGGCGCCGTCCAGCTCCGGTAGCTCCGCACTCGGCAGAAAGCGCACCGCTGCGGCATTGCTGGGCGCAGTGGCGCTCTCCGTGATTGTCTCGGTGATCGCCTACCGCCGCTCCGGCCGGGAGAACCGCGGCCGCTGACTAGACGATCTGCTCGAGCACCCAGTCGATGCAGCGGATGAGGGCAGACACGTCATCGGGATCCACCGAGGTGAACATGCCGACGCGGATCTGATCGGTGCCCAGTTTGCGATACGGCTCGATGTCGACGATGCCATTGGCACGAAGGATCGAGCACAGTCTGGGGGCATCGACCCGCTCGTCCATGACCACTGTCGCCACGACGGGGGAGCGGAGCGCCGGATCGCTGACATAGGGATGGGTCAATTCGCTGGCCTCGGCCCACTCGTAGAGCCGCCGCGACGACTCGGCGGTGCGTGCCGCGGCAAAGGCCAGGCCGCCATTGTCCATCATCCAGTCCAGCTGGGCGCTCAACAGGATCAAGGTGGCCAGCGCCGGAGTGTTGAGAGTCTGGTCCTTGGCGGCGTTCTGGGCCGCCAGGCTCAGATTCAGCGTGTCGGGCACCCACCGCCCATCCGGGGAGGAAGTCAGCCTTCCGGCCCGTTCCAGCGCCGCCGGCGAACACAGCGCGACCCACAGACCGCCATCGGAACTGAAGTTCTTCTGCGGGGAGAGGTAGAAGGTGTCGACCGCACTCACATCGGCGGCGATACCGCCGGCAGCCGAGGTCGCGTCGATGAGGACGAGAGCATCCTCACCCACGCCCTCGGGGCGCAGCACCGGCATGGCCACGCCGGTGGACGTCTCGTTCTGCGCCCAGGCGTAGACATCGGCACCGTCGTCGAGTGCGGGTAGACAGCCCGAACCGTAGGGGGCTTCGGTGACGAGCGGGTCCTTCAGCCAGGGCGTCTTTGCGACCTCGGAGGCGAACTTCTGGGTGAAGGAGCCGTAGACGCCATGAGAGCTCTTGCACTTGATCAGGCTCACGCATGCGAGGTCCCAGAAGCTGGTGGCACCGCCATTGCCGAGCACGACCTGCCAGCCCTCAGGCAGCTGGTACAGGGCCGATAGCTGGGAACGGATGTGGCCGACGAGCGTGCGGACCGGGGCCTTCCGGTGCGAGGTGCCCATCAAGGGGTCCGAGGCCAGCGCAGCCATGGCTTCGGCCCGCACCTTGGCAGGGCCGGAGCCGAAGCGTCCATCGGCGGGCAGCAGTTCCGGAGGAATCGTCAATTCGCGCACCCGATAATTCTTTCACCCCCCGGTGGGAGCACCGCGTCGTGGTCGCGCACCATACCCGTGAGGGATTGACGGTGGGTCGATCTCGCTGGTCCAGGACTAGGCTTAGTTGGCTGGGCGCGACAGAGGGGGTCTGGGATGGGTGAGCTCATCGACACAACACAGATGTACCTGCGAACGATATATGAGCTTGTGGAAGCGGGAATTGATCCCCGCCGGGCGCGTATCGTCGAGCGCCTTCATCAGGCCGGTCCCACGGTCTCACAGACCGTGGCGCGGATGGAGCGCGATGGCCTGTTGACGCTCACCAATACCCGCACCATTGAGCTCACTCCGGATGGTTTCGCCGAGAGCAGAGATGTCATGCGAAGGCACCGGTTGGCCGAATGCCTCATCATGAACACCATCGGCCTCGGATTTCCCGAAGCTCATCTGGAGGCCTGCCGCTGGGAGCATGTCGTCAGCGAACGTGTCGCCGAGAAGATCGCCGTGCTGCTCGGCAATCCCCGGTTCACTCCCTACGGCACGCCCTTGCCACGTCCCAGCGAGGCGAAAATCCCCTCGCTGGACAAGTACGGTGTGCCGCTTTCCACAGCCGTGGGGCCGGGGTCGTTGAGGGCGGAGTTCTCGCTGGTCGACGAGCACGCCCAGTGCGACCCCGAGTTCTTGGCCACCATGGTGGTTGCCGGCATCAAGCCTGGCGTGGACGTGACGCTCAGCCGCAAGGACGAAGGCTTCTGTCTGGCTACCGATTCTGGTCCAGATCTGAGCGTGCCAGCCGGATACGGCGGTTCACTCAGGGTGCGGCTGCCCGGCGAGCAGGAATAGCAGCGCGGTGCTTCGCGTTCCGCATGTGACCGGCGCAGCATCGATCGCCGGAGCCGATCACGAGAGGACATCATGGCCACCACCGCACTGACCCTGGACAATTTCGAGAAGACAGTCACACAGCAGGGAGTCGTGCTCGTGGACTTCTGGGCCTCCTGGTGCGGTCCGTGCATGCGTTTCGCTCCGGTCTACGACGCGGCCAGCGACAAGCACGAGGACATCACCTTCGCAAAGGTCGACACCGAAGCAGAACAAGATCTTGCCGGACAGCTGGATATCCAGGCGATCCCCACACTCATGGCATTCAAGGACGGCACCTTGATCTTCCGCAATGCGGGAGCCCTCAACGGCGCCCAGCTCGACCAGCTCATCGGCCAGATCCGCGAGTTCGAGCCCCAGAAGGCCTGACCTCGCTGGGTTCCGGCTCCTAGTCCTCCAGGTGCTCGGCCACCAGTCCGAGGCTGGTTCGCTTGGCGCGCCCGGACTGGGAGCCGCGCTCTTCTGCCACTGCCTGTACCAGTGCCTCGCACAGGATGGCCTGTGGAACCCTGGAGGTCGAGCTGAGTTCGTCGGCGAAACCGGCGCCGGGCATGCCGACCACAAGGCAGATGTCCGATCGTGAAGCGATCGGGCTCGGACGGCAACTGGTGAGTGCGATCACCTGGGCCTGCGCCTGATGCGCGATTTCTGCCACCCGAACCGAGTCGTGGTGGGCCCCGGATCCGCTGCAGATCAGGACGGCATCTTCGTCTCCGAGTTGCCCGGCGCACACCTGTTGGCTGATCGGATCGAAGACGTGCTCGGCGTGCCGGCCGATCGAGTTGAAGCGTGCAGCGGTGTCCAGGGCGAGCCCGGCCGACAGTCCATTGCCGATGACCAGCAGCCGGTCAGCCGCAGCGAGTACGCCAACTGCCTTCTCGGCATCTTCAGGATTCAGCAGGGCTGCCATCGAGTCGGCTGCTGCCGCGGTCTGTGCGAACGAATCCCCGACACCGCGATGACGGGGATCAACAGCGACCTGTGCAGGGTCGTGCTCCTTGGCAATGGCCACCCGCAGCTGGGTGTAGCCCGCAAAACCGAGCCGCTGGGCGACCCTCACCGCAGTGGCACGTGAGGTGCCCGCCCGCTCGGCCAGTTCCTGGGAGTTGAGTTCCACCGATTCCGCCGGTGAGTTCAGCAGTTGGCGTGCCACCGCCTGTTCGGCAGGGGTGAGGGAGGGCAGTGTGGCCGCGAGCGTCGCCAGTACCTGGCCATGCGGCGGGTTGTCAGTCATTGTCAGTCCGCGGGGGCAATGGCATGGCGTCCACCTCAGGCAGTGCATGCCCAGTGCTGAAGCGCTCGGGATTTTCAGCCCATTCGAGCAGCCCGTCGCGCATCTGCTGGAATGTCTGCGCGCTCAGATGGGATGGGCGAGGGTCCAGCCCCACGGGATTCAGCCAGCCGGTCATCCACCCCTGCGCCAGTGCCGGTTCGATGTCATTGCTCCAGAAATCGCCCACCGACATGCACGCCCAGCCCGGGCAGCGACCCTGCAGGGTGGTGAGGATCGGTGGGAAGCCGGAGGGTTTCCTGGCTGAACCGAGCACGTCGTCGAAGCGCGAACCGAGACCGAGATGATCGAGGACCTGCTCGGCGCTGGGCTGAGGGGAATTCGTCACCAGCAGCCTTCGTACCCGTCCGTCCAGCTCATCGAGCAGCGACGCCAAGCCCTCTGGGGGGGCCACCTCATCGGGATGGTCACCGAGCCACTCCCGGCTGCGCCGGTAGCAGGCACCGGAGCATTCCGGGCTGAGGAAACGACTGCCCAGGTCTGCCACCAGTGCATAGCCGTCGCCATAGCTGCTGTGCGGACTGCGTCCGGCCAGATAGTCCTCCAGAGCGCCATGCAGCGTACTGGCCCGTTCGGGGGGGAGTAATTCGCAGACCGCCTGTGCGTAGACCCACAGCGGCCCACTGCCGATGCAGACCGTGCCGTCGAAGTCCAGGACTAGGGCGGGCTGCAGTGCGCCGCTGGGGATGCTCACCGAGTCAGCATAGAGAGCCTGAACAATCTGTTCAGGATTGCCAACATTCTGGACAAATGTTTCTCAGAGGTCGTTCACAGTTAACCTTCAGGTAGCCCGGTGATCTCCTGCAGATCATCTGGCAGTCACATCATTCCTGGTGGTTGCTGGATTCCAGGTGATGGTTGGGCCCGGAGTGGTGTGGGACGACCAGTCGTGGTTCATGGGGGAGCGAGGCGGTTCGATGGCCCGGGCACAGATCGTGGAGGGCAGTCGTCTCTCCCCGGCAGGTCGCCGACCGCGGCTGCGGCGCGCGCTGGATTCGAAGTGGGCCTACATGTTCGTGCTGCCGGCGATGCTGGTCTTCGCCGTGTTCAGCATCGGGCCGACGATCTTCTCCTTCGTGCTGAGCCTGTTCAATTGGAACTACCTCAATGCCGCGATGAGCAAGTTCATCGGGTTGCAGAACTATGTCGATCTGGTGCAGGGAAATCGGGATCCGAGTTTCTGGTCGACGATGCTCGTCAGCGCCGAATTCGTGGTGCCGATGGTGATCGGCGGCACGGTCATCTCGCTGGTCCTCGCCCTGCTGCTTTCCGGGGGATCGAAAATCCTCTACGGGGCGCGCACCGTGGTCTTCCTCGCCAATGTGACCCCATTCGTCGGGGTCAGCATCGTGTGGGTGTGGCTCTTCAACCCCAGGTACGGCTTGGTGAATGCCTTCACCGGCCTGTTCGGAGTGGCGCCTCATGACTGGCTCGGGGATCCCAAGACCGCGATGCCCGCCATCGTGATGTTCTCGTTGTGGCACGAGGTGGGTTTCACGCTCATCGTCTTCCTGGGTGGGCTCACCACTCTTGACAAGAGCCTGTCCGAAGCTGCCCAGATCGACCGGGCCAACAAGCTTCAGGAGATCTTCTATGTCGTGCTGCCCCAGCTGAGGCCTTACACGATCTTCGTCTTCGTGATGTCCACCGTCTTCAGTCTTCAGGCCTTCACACAATTCTTCGTCATGACCGGAGGCGGGCCCGGCTTCTCCACGGCCACCCTCGGATTCGCCGTCTACCAACAGGCCTTCATCTATCGGAAGACGGGTTATGCCGCTGCTCTTGCAGTGGTGCTGTTCGCCCTGACTGCAGTGCTGTCCCTGCTGCAACTGAAAGCATCCCGACGAGCGGGACGCTGACCCACCTAGTGAGGAATCCATGAGAAGAAATCCTGTCCGTGCCTTGGCGACAGCCGTGGTCGCCGGGTCATTGGTGCTGCTCAGTGCGTGCAGTGGAGGCTCCTCCACCACCGGCTCCAGCGCTTCGGCACTGCCCTCCCTCGACCCCAACCAGCAGACCACCATCAGTTTCATGGAGGCCATGAGCTCGGGTGCCCAGCAGGCCGCGCTGAAGAAGATGACCTCGGACTTCGAGGCGCAGCACCCCAATGTGAAGGTCGACCTGCAGGAGCAGCCCAATTACGGCGCCCTGCAGACCAAGATCACAGCCCAGGTGGCCGCACAGTCCGCCCCGACGATCGCTCAGGTCTACCCGAATTGGGCCGATGAGCTCAGCACCAGCGGTGTTCTCGTGCCGCTGGACTCCTATGTGGCGTCCTCGGACCAGTACAAGAGCTTCTACACCGGCATCCAGAACGACATGAAGCTGCGCGATGGAAAGAACTGGATGTGGCCGTTCAACAAGTCGGTGGTCGTGCAGTACTACAACGAGTCCAAGGTGCCGAATGCCCCCACCACCTGGGACCAGTTCTCCCAGGATGCGAAGTCGGTTTCCAACAACGGTGTAGTGGCCTTGTCCATCGATCCGGGCAGTGAAACCTCCCCGGCAGGAGGCACCGCACTGTTCGAGATCCTGGCCGAGGCCAACGGCACACCGGTCTTCGCCGAGGACGGCACCCCGCAGTTCGACTCCGACGCCGCCAAGAAGGCCATGAACTACCTGGTCGATCTCAAGAAGAGCAATGCTCTTGCGCTGGGTTCCAACTATCCCGGGCAGACCGCTCTGGGCAACCAGACGGGCGCCTTCGACGTCTCCTCGGTGGCCAGCTACCCCTTCAACCAGAATGCTGTCGGCGGCAAGTTCACGATGGGTGTCGCGCCGCTTCCGGCCGGCCCGTCCAAGACTGCCAACCAGTTGGCCGGCACCAACATCGCGATGTTCGCCTCAGCCAGCGACCAGCAGCGCGCCGCTGCCTGGGCCTACATGCAGTTCCTCACCTCGCCCGCCGAGATGGCCTACTGGGCTACCCAGACCGGTTATCTGCCTGTCACCAAGGACGCCATGAACGAGCAGGTCATGAAGGACTATGTGGCCAAGGAGCAGTGGCTGACGTCGGTGGTTGAACAACTCGACACCGCCACACCACTGCCCGCAGTGAGCTATGTGAACAAGGCCTCCGGTGCGCTGTCCACCGCCATCACCTCGGCGGTCAACGGCACGGCTTCGGTCGATGACGCGCTGGCGACCGCTCAGGCCGCAGCCAAGAAGGCTGCCAGCGAGCAGTAGTCGCTGACATTCGTCACGCCGGGGTCGGTCGCTGTGGCCGACCCCGGCACACCACCGGGCAGACATCGCAGGAGTTCGCATGGCACGCAGAGGACGCAGGCGCCGCATTCTGGCATGGGTGAGGAATGTCGCCGCCCTGCTCGTGGCCCTGTTGTGGGCCATCCCGCTGCTGTGGATGTTCCTGTCCAGTGTGAGCACCGACTCCGATGTCTACCGGGTGCCACCCACGCTGTGGCCCTCCTGGCACTGGGAGAACTACGCCAGGGCCTGGTCATCGGCGCCCTGGCTGCGATATTTCGGCAACACACTGTTCATCGCGCTGAGCGTGGTGATCCTCACCCTCATCACCTCGCTGCTGGCAGGCTTCGCCTTCGCCCTGATGCGCTTCCGCGGCTCGAAGGTGCTGTTCTACATAGTGCTGAGCGTGATGATGGTTCCGCAGACCGTCCTGCTGATCCCGAATTTCATCCTCGCCCACACCACCGGGCTGTACAACACCTACTGGATCCAGATCCTGCCGTGGGCGTCGTCGGTCTTCGGCATCTTTCTTCTGCGCCAGACCCTGTCGTCGCTTCCGCAGGAGATTTTCGATGCTGCCGAGCTGGATGGCGCGGGTGCCTTCTCGATGCTCGTGCGCGTCGCTGCGCCGCTCACGGTGCCCTCTCTCATCCTCATCGGGCTGAACTCCTTCATGGGCGCCTGGGGTTCATTCGTGTGGCCCTATCTCATGACGCAGAGCAACTCGGTGCGGCCCATCGAGGTGGGCCTGCAAGCCTTCTACGGAGCTGAGGGCACCGACTGGACCGGGCTGTCCGCGGCGGTCACCTTCACCACAGTGCCGATCATGATCCTGTTCTTCTGCCTGCAGAGGTACTTCGTACAGGGTGCCTTCAGCACCCAAGGCGCGGTGCAGTGAACGCCTGAGCCGAGGGACGGGCGGCAGAGGCAGTCGGGCGGTGAGCCGGGGAGCAAAGAGAAACAGCACATCAGCAGGTGAAGGGAAATCATGAGCACTCGCGTCGAATTCTTCGGTGGCCTCACGGAGATCGGTGCATCCAAGATCCTGGTGAGCACCGATCAGGCACGAGCACTGCTGGACATCGGTCTCCCGATGGGCGACGGCAGTGATCTGTTCGGCGGGCTGGTCGAAGAACGACCGGGTCACGAGCTCGCAGATCGGCTTCGGGTGGGGCAGGCTCCGCAGTTGCCCGGCATCTGGGACCCCTCCCAACTGGACGAGGATTCTCCGCTGCGTGCTCGCGATCCGCGTCCCACTGCGTTGTTCATCTCGCACGCCCATCTCGACCACATCGGGATGGCTGGAATGGTGGACCACAACATCTCCATGTTCGCCTCAGCAGACACTGTGAGGCTGTGCGAGGCACTGGCCATCTCAGGTCATCGATTCCTGGGCAGCGAGCCGATCATTCAGCCGATCGCCGGTGCAGTCCGGATCGGAGATCTCGAGGTCGAGTCGGTTCCCGTCGACCATGACGTGGTGGGTGCCTGCGGTTACCTCGTGCACACTCCCGATGGCACCCTCGCCTATACCGGGGATCTCAACTTCCACCGCAACGAGGCGGTCAATTCACGCGCCTTCGCCGAACGCGTGAGGGGTGCGAAGATGCTGGTCACCGAGACGACGATGCTGAGCTTCGACCCTGTTCCCGGCAGGAAGACGCGCACCGAGGACGAAGTTCTCGAACTCGTGCGGCAGGCCTGCGTCGAGGCACCCGGTCTTGCCCTGATCAGCTGCTACGAGCGCGATGTCGATCGTTGCACTGCGCTCGTGCGGGCCGCCCGCGAGTGGGGCAGGACAGTGGTGTGGCCGGCCGGCACAGCGGTGCTGCTCACCGCGATGGGCTGTCCGGGCATCCTCACCTGGGATGAAACCCGGCCCCAGCGAGCCAGTCAGGTCGCCACCCTGCAGGCTGCCCAGAGCCAAGGTGTGAGCTGCGACACGGTGAGCCTGGCGCAGGTGCTGGCCGACCCGTCAGCCTTCCTGGTTCAGCTCGACGACCGTGACATGCCAGCCATGCTCGACCTGCCGCTCAGCGCGTCAACGCCATGGATCCACGCCCAGGGCGAGCCGCTGGGGCCCTTCATGGCGGGCTGGGCGCCCTTCCAGGCGTGGCTCGGGCAATTCGGTGTGCCCACTCTCGAGGTGGGATCCAGCGGTCATGCCAGCATCGAAGACCTCACGGGCTTCGTCGAGGGAACAGGCGCTCAACTGGTCGTGCCGCTGCATGGCCGGCATCCCGAGCGATTGCGCTGCCCAGAGCCGATTCTGCTGCCCGAATACGGTGCGGTCTATGCCTTGGACGGATGCCGGCTCGACAGCTGACGGCTCGACGGTCGATGAGGAAGGCCCGCCCCGATATCACAGCGACGCGTCGGAGCAGGAAAAGACCTGTTTGCTCAGAGGTGGGGTATTCGCTGTGCAGCAGGACTTTTGCTGTCAATCAGGCGTGATTCACTTGCCAGGCGTGAAAGCGTGCACGATCTGCACGATGTCGAGCACGAGCCACAGGATTGCGGCGTCCCGCAGTGGTGAAGTCAGCAAGGAATCTGCGGGATTCGTGATAATCAAGCGATGGCTCTCCCTGAGGAATAACGCGTGAAATGTCCTCGATGGCGTCGCGTATCCCAGCGCCTTTGACAGGATTTCTAGCTGATCGAATTCCTTCCGCATGCAAAGAAACACCATATATCTATTTTGCGATAGCGGACGCCAATAGTATGTGGTTACTAAAGAACATGTGAAATGCTCTGGTATGCGGCTGATGACATTTCTCAGTGCCGGACTGATGGGTCGGCAGCGGACCAAGGAATCTGTCGATGCTGCCGTCCAGGGGCCTCCGCGCGCGAGGCGGCAATGACATTGATGTCGAGTTGCGGCCCCGAGAAGATTCGAACTTCCGACACATGGTTTAGGAAACCACTGCTCTATCCCCTGAGCTACGGGGCCCGGGCAGACAGCGTAGCCGTCCCGGCCCGGGCCGCCAACACTCGCATCGACCGCCCGGCCGCATGGGACTGTACCCTCGCAAGTGCTCAGATCCGCATCTGCTTTCACACGGCACACATTGGTGGATCTCGATAGGGTGGCGGCATGAGCGATGCGGGTCTGAAGCAGGCACAGCAGAAGATGGCCGCCGCCGGTGTCGGCAGCACAGCGATCGATGTCTTCAGTCACCATTACAAGCAGGTGGAGACAGGGGCCACGGGCTTGATCCCGGAGGATTCCATCGCACCGGTGACCGATCCGGCGTCCGCGGAGTCCATCACGGTGTCCGAGGACCAAAGTCGTGACGCACTGTCCAAGACCGTCTTCATCAAACTCAACGGGGGCCTGGGAACTTCGATGGGCCTGGACCGTGCGAAATCACTGCTCGAGGTGCGGGAGGGCAAGAATTTCCTGGACATCGTCGTCGCCCAGGTGCTGGCCGCACGTGCGCAATGGGGTGTGAAGCTTCCGCTGCTCCTGATGGACTCGTTCAACACCCACGACGACACCATGGAGGCGCTGTCGCACCATCCGGAATTGCCAGTGGATGGGCTTCCCCTTGATTTTCTGCAGAGCAAGGAGCCGAAAATCCTGGCCGAAGACCTGGCGCCCGTGAACTGGCCCCAGGAACCGGATTTGGAATGGTGCCCGCCCGGCCACGGTGACATCTATGCCTCGCTGTACGATTCCGGTCTTCTCGCTCGGCTGCTGGATTTGGGCTATCGCTATGCGGCCGTCTCGAATTCGGATAATTTGGGTGCCTGCCCGGACGCCAAGCTGGCCGGCTGGTTTGCGAGCACCGGCGCCGACTGGGCATCCGAGGTGTGCACGCGCACCGTGAATGACAAGAAGGGCGGCCACCTTGCGACACGTAAATCCGATGGTCGCCTGATTCTTCGCGACACGGCACAGACCGCTGAACAAGACATGAAGTACTTCACCGATGAGCACCTTCATCCATATTTCAATGCGAACAATCTCTGGTGGAATCTCGTCTCCCTCAAGGCGAAGTTGGACGAGCATCACGGTGTGCTGGAGCTTCCTCTGATCCGCAATCAGAAGACGGCCGATCCCACCGATCCCACGAGCCCAGCGGTCATTCAGATCGAGAGCGCCATGGGAGCGGCAGTCGAGTTGTTCGACGATGCGCGGGTGCTGCTCGTGGGCCGTGATCGATTTGTCCCGGTGAAGAAGACCAACGAGCTGCTGCTGTTGCGTTCCGATGTGTACGAGATCGGAGATGATGGGCATTTGCGTGCCCGGTCAGCACAGATTCCAGGTATTGATCTCGGTAAGACCTACAGTTTCGTCTCCGAATTCGACAAGCGCTTTCCGCATCCGGTTGGCCTGCTGGCGGCGGACTCGCTCACCGTCCATGGCGACTGGACCTTCGGACGAAATGTGACCGTGGAAGGGAACGTCGATCTCGGCCCCGAGGGCGGCACGGTGGCCGATGGTGAGGTGCTCCGGGGCAGGTGAACGAACCGTCACGCACAGCATCAGCTCTGGTGGAGGCCTGCGTGCAGGCCCTTCTCGGGCCAGCGGGTGGCGCCCTGGATATCGGCGTCGTGACGGAACCTCAGCAGTTGCTCAGTCGGCTCGCCGACGCGGGCTGGGATCCGGTCAGAATCGCCGATGTGGCGTCCCAATGCCGCAATAACTCCGTCAGATGGCCTTTTGAGTCGGAGAATCTGGCGGACATGGGGGTTGGAGCTGCCCAGTTTCATGCATGGGTCCAAGCCTGTGTCAGGCTACTCGAACTGGACGCCACCAATGCCGGAGTGCGTCACGCCACGCAGGCCCTGGACGCAGAGGACCGCCGGTTGTTGGCTGAACGGCCACCGCACCACGGCTCGGTTGGCTGAACACCACCGCAAGGCTTCTCCGGGGGCGCGCCGATCGATACCGGTAGGGGCCCTGATGAGTCGCGCTGGCCGCGTGCATCGTTTTCCCGGTTCGCGGGCTCCTGAGGTCGAGGGACACACGGCCGCCGGCGGCAAAAAGCGGGGGGGGGGCCCCGGCGCCCCCCCCCCCCCCGGCCCGAGCGAGATAATGCCGCGGGGGCTTGTGGAGCCCCCCCGCCCGCTCGCGCGCCGCCGCCGGCCCCGACCCCAGG
>NZ_JBDNTB010000046.1:10912-23733 GCF_047719395.1 Propionibacterium sp. | reverse complement strand
CCGCGCCCTCCCACCACGGCTGCTGCGTCGCCTACACCCTCATCTGGGAAGAGCCCTCATAGGAGTGCCTAAAGGCTGGGTCACCGACCCGACGCACGGTGAGCTGACCCATCTCCGGCAAAACCGCTCTTAGTAATGATGTGCTCACGCCACGGCTCTTCTACTCTACCGGGCGGCTTCTACTTGGTTTCTACTCCGGATGGATGAGGCGAGCCGTTATTGCTGCGTTGTCTGCCGGGTGAATCGAGCAGTCGATATGATCGTCGTGCCGTTTTATGGACGTGGGATCGACCTCTGCAATGGGACAGTGCATGAGAACTGTGCCTAACGGAATTCTTGTCGAGTTTACTGTGACAGAAAGTTCAGAGTAGTAGGCGATGGTGAACTTGCCTTCTGGTGCTGGTATTCCGGGATTCAGACAA
Organism: Propionibacterium sp.; assembly: GCF_047719395.1. Classification (NCBI taxonomy): domain Bacteria; kingdom Bacillati; phylum Actinomycetota; class Actinomycetes; order Propionibacteriales; family Propionibacteriaceae; genus Propionibacterium; species Propionibacterium sp. Next base: position 23,311 of record NZ_JBDNTB010000046.1, on the reverse strand, counting down.
GTGTGCACCGCTGCGGTTGTTGCGTTCACCTGCTCGCCTAGCAGTAGGCGTGCTGCCATCTTCCACGACGCGGCCTCTTCTGGCGAGATACTGGTTGGCATCGCAAGTTGGACTGTCGTGTGCTCTTGGATTGTCTCCAAGGACGTGGCAATCTCAATAAGTGCGTTTAGCGATGCGCTATCCGGTAACGCGAAGTCATCGGGCAGGCCTATTGGGTTCTTGACTGGGCCGTATGGGGCCGCAATGGCAATCTGGTTTGGCGACCGCATTGCAGTCAGGAAGTTTAGGGCCGCAACCGCGTCGTGTGGGGCAAGTCCCTCGACACTGACATCCGATATCGTCATGGTCGTCATTCGCTGGGAGAAGTCCGATCGCATCTCTACTCGGAAACCTCCATTTCGCTCTGTGCCTGTGATCCTGGCGCCTGTATGATCCAGTCCAAACGTTGGTGGCTGCATATTGATTATGGCGGTCGTAACAATTTCGTTCTGAGGATTGATTACAACCATTCGCAGCACACGACTCGGCGCAGTTGCCTGCCCATCTGCGGCAATGATACGCAAACCTGCTCCTGTGAAATCACCGCCGAGTCCGCCGGGCAGGTCCATTTTGGCATCGACAGTCCCGATCGGAGCCGACAGCGAGGTGCCATATTTGGTGAAACTTGCGAGTTCACGTTGCAAGTCCGAACCCGGCTCGGCTCGAATAACCACGTTGATTGGTATTGGCCGGAACTCGAGTGCTGCCTTGAACTTATTAAATACACGAACGGTCACAGCGTTACTGTTATCGGGCCCGGCGCTACGTTCACTAGCAAAAATCATGCCGGGCTCTGATGTGATGTTTGATTTGGCGGGTCCGACACTCACTTCGTATCTGAAATGGGGATCAGTATCGAGTATGGGTGCAAGCTCCTGTAGATAGCCGCCGAGCTGAGCTGGAGTTATGAGACCATCTCCTCCGCTTGGTTTCATGCCCATTGCAGAGGTGAGTTTCCCGATAATGGATTCAAGCCGTTGCCTGCCGTTGCCAACGTAATAGTCCACTACATCAGGAAACTCTGCCGCGAGCCCATCAAGGAAGCTGAGACCCCTCCAATCACACTGGTATGACAGGTTCTTCGTGATCTGGGCGAACCAGTGGAGATTCTCGTTGGTGGGGTCAATAGGCAGTGCCAGATGCCAGGACTCAACCATAAGATCATGCTCGGAACGATACTCTTCAAGCCGCCTCAATGATTTCTCGATTTGGGACTTCTGCGAAGAAGATAGGTTGGAGGCAAACTTCTTGACTTGGTAGATCACCGATTTGCCTTCAGAACCTGGAACGAGAAGGTCAATGCCACCATCACCGCTGGATGGTCGGATGCGCAGGGCATCTGGGTACTTTCGACAGAGGAGAGTAGCGGTTAGTCCTTCCACCTGATCTCCGCTAAGTCTTGTCCATTCAACCATTGTCATTTTCGCCGTCCTTATCTACTTCCGTCCCTTATCGGTTTCGAATAGGACAGCTGCTCGGCAAAGTTAATACAGTCGCTCTTACTTTAACGAATGTGTAGTTCATGTCAGTCCGGCTCATCGACGGCAACGACGGTGTCGTACAGCCCGTAGTGTCGAAGTCCCTTGTGGGATTCAATGCCGGTGTAGGACAGGGAGGAGTCTTCGTAGCGGCGAAAGGCGAACACGGCTTGGTTCATTTGGGTGGCGTTGAAGACGCCGAGGCTGACGAGCAGGTTGAAGTCGGCCACGGTCAGGCCGGTGACGGCTTTGAAGAGGTCGGGCTCTAGCTTGGTGATGACGTCTTGGAGGGTGTTCTCGCGGTAGTCGGTCAGGTACATGAATGCGGGGATACGGGTGGCGAACTTGACGAGTTTTTCCTGTATCTGTTTCCTCTTGGACTTGTACTCCTTCTCCTCGTCGGATAGCTGTTTCTTTTCCTTCTTGGACAGCTGGTCGCCGTGTTCCTTCTTGGTGGCCGTGACTTGCTCGGACTTGTTGACCACGGTCTCGAAGATAGCTGATCCCAAGGCACGGAAGCCTTCGATGTTCATGACGGCCTTCATGGCGTCCTCACTGCCCATGATGCGGCGGAGTGTGTCGTTGTCGACGTTGACGAGGATCGCTGACTCCCATTTGCGGGCCAGCAGCGTCGCCGAGGTGCCGGACATGGCGATGTCGAGGATGCCTCCGGCGTCGACCTGGGTCATGTTCGATCCGTCGTAGGCCAGCACCGGCAGGAACTGCACCAGCTCCTGCACGGCATGCTCGGGGTTCGGCTCCTCAGGGGACAGTCCGATCCCATAGTCGGAAATCTGACGTAGGGCCCTGGTGGGGGCGAAGTCGAAGACGAAGCACGCAGGTTTGAGTACCAGTTCCTCGTTGGGGTCGTCGCCGTTCGGGTTCTTGATCGACCATGGGGACTGAACGCGGAAGGCTGCCTGGAAGTATGTCTCGGGCGAGGTGAGGTTGCGGAGCATGAGGATCGCGGACCACTGTTTGACCGTCACACCGGTCGTCAGCTTGCCACATGACAAGGTGATCGTCTTCGTGCTCTGCCCATCCCTGATCGCCTCGCGCACCGGGGGCAGGGCATCCAATCCGATTCCCGCGTCGGTCCCAGCCACGACGAGAACCTTGTAGTCATGCCAGTAGACGTTCTGGCGTTCGGCCAGCAGGTTCTGCATCGCGTGACAGGAAGCCACGGTGGGCAGGAACCAGAAGGAATGTTGCACGTAGGGCAGCAGACGGGCATCCGAGTACGGGAACGGGGGCCGGGTGCCCATGCGCATCGCATCAAGCTGGGTAGGCAGGTGGGCGCCACGGATGATGTCCAGCCACTTCTGCACGTCCGTCTTATGGACGAACGAGGCCGCGTCTCCGGTGCCGGCGGCTTCGAAGAAGGCATTCAGGTCAAATTCGTTGAACTCACCTTGTTTGGCTACCGATACCAGTTCGTCGGGCATCTGGTAGGTGAACAGGCGCATCTGTGGCAGTGCCCCGTATGGGTTCCACTCACCCGGATGCACTGTCGCGTAGTCCTGTTTGGCGCGCTGCTCGTCCGTGTAGGTCCAGTTGAAGATCTGCTCCTCGATGAACTCGCCAGTCGCCAGAGCCTTGAACGGGGTTCCCGACAGATACAGGTATGCACGTGTCGTGATCGGCAGGAACTGATTCTCGTCGTTGCCCAGCTCGTCGAGCTCCTCGTCGAATGCGGCCAGACTGTCGTGATACTCGGTGGCAAGTTCTTTCTTGGCGACCTTCTCATCCTCGCCCTCAAACAATTCCTTCGCGGAGTCCCGCCAGGCGCCGAAGTGGTATTCGTCGAATATCACCAAGTCCCACGGTGTGGTGTGAATCCACTCATTCTTCGACTTGATCAGACCGGTCTGCTTGTCCCTGCCCAGAAGGTCCTGAAACGAACCGAAATACACTAGCGGGCGGTCATGTTCCATCTCATCCGGGGTGCCGCCGGTGGCCTTGGACAGGTACTGCCAGCCGTCGAAGTCGGCATGCGATTCGAGGTCCGTCTGCCAGGCGTCCTCCACGGCGGGTTTGAACGTGACCACTAGAGTCCGACGTGCGCCCATCTTCTTGGCCAGCTGATAGGCGGCAAACGTCTTACCGAAACGCATCTTCGCGTTCCACAAGAACCTCGGCACCGCGTGCTTGTCCTCAGCCCAGATCGAGTCGTAGTAGGCAATCGTCTTGTTCACCGCATCCGCCTGCTCCGGTCTCATGGTGAACGTCTCGTGGTGCGTCCCCGACAGCTGTGCACCGGTGCGCAGTTCAGTAATGGCCGTCAGCACGTCGTCAGGAGTGCAGCGCATCCATTCGCGAGCGGACCCGAAGATGGGATTCTCGAAACCCTTCGCTGCCAACCGACGCCGCACGTCCGTGTCGCGGAAAATTGTCCCGTCGTCGCGCTCGGCCAGCTCGTCGACGTGAAGCGTGTAGGCCTGCTGCATCTGGCCCTGCGACTCGCGGATACGCTCGTTCACGTCCGCCTTCGTCGTCTGCCCGACCTTGAGTAAACCTGCATACTTAGCGGGCGGGTCATTCGGGGACCACGCGTAGATCCGCAGTCGGGCCGCGGGCTTCGCAGGCAGAAGATCATCAATGGACTTAACCACGATCTCGAACTGCCTTCACCTCGTCATAAAGATCGGCAGCGTTGATTCTTCCTACCACTAAACCTATTCCGGCATTCCAGTTCCGCCGCAGGCATTCAGGAACCCCATCAGTCGAATGAAAATAAATCCTCTTCTCTTCTGCCCACGCTCCTTGCTCTTCGTTATGCTCAAGACGCAAATCAACATCCGGCGAGTGCGTCAAATAATCCATCGCCTCCTGTTTTTCTTGTTCATTCCGGAAACGCACCTGCCCGTGGATACCGTAAACGAGTTGACTCATTCCTTGCTCCCTTATTCTATTTTCTTGATGCTGCGTTCTATAAGTGCAATATTGTCACAGGTCAACCGGTACTTGCTATACAACAATTCGTCGGTCCACAAGCGGGTGAAACTAGGGATCGGTAGAAAAGTAAACACCGTCTTTGTAATGTTTTGAGTGAGCAAGACTGAGGATACCAAGAATCGCGCAAACCGTGTCTCGAGATACGACACAGCACTTTCCGCCTCGAAGCGATTGGCAAAAGGCCCAACGATCAGATAGGACTCGGTTGCTACTGACCCCGGTGGCATTACTTCGATTCGGGAGAATACTCGCCTCATTCCCGTCTTATCGGTTTGGCCAGCATGCTCGCTAGAGGTCTTAGACAACAGAACCTTCCACTGGTCTGCCAGCCGAAGTCCTTTATGCACATTGTTTTTGGGAATACGGCCCTCACCTGAACTTGTATATAGTTTCAGATCACCCACGGTACTGGGTTTAAGTGCCGCATCAAGGTCAAAAGGACGTCTACTCGAAACCAGCGAAGAAAAGCTTGAAGAATCTTGAGCACGTATACTTTCAACAATTTCAAGGATCCTGTTATCGCGAATGAAGAAGTTGTGTATGTCAAGACGCCGTGTAGCGCTATACGCCTCTCCGTCCTCGATGGTTCGCACGACACAATCCCCCTTCGTGTCACGATCCCACAGAAAGTAACAAACTCCGCCAGCAATATCAACGTCTTTGAATACCTCGCGAGAATTTGGGTAGTCCACAATCGTCCGAATTCGGCGGTCGCGAAGCATGTCGAGTCTGAAACCATCGAGTCCTTTGCCTCCAGCAAACCACCGAGAAGGGATGATCATTAATAAGAAACGTGGATCGAGCCCCTTTGCTGTTTCAACGAACTTGTTATAAATCGGCTTCGCGCTCGTGCCAGTTCCTCCGCCGTCCGAGAGCTGATAGGGCGGATTGCCGATGATGACGTCAAATTGCATGGTATCTCCGAACAGCTCGCCGATGCGGGCTTTGATGTCGTTTGTGTGGATGAAGGCGTAGGCGTGGGTTTCCAACTCGCCGCCGCGGCCATAGTCGTCTTCGCTGGCGCCGCAGTACTTGCACTTGCGGTGTGCGTAGACAACCTTCTCGTCGCCGGTCAACGGATCGGAGCGATACTCACGCTGTCCGCCAGTCCAGGTGTGTTCGGTGCGCTGGAACCAGATGTTCCCATCTTCGGTTGTGAAAGCCTTCGCGATGGAGTGAGGGCCGTTGGCGAATTTCGAGCAGTAGATGCTACGCCGGGCCAGCAGGGCCGTGAGCCGGGTGATGCCGATGCCGTAGACTTGCCGGGTGAGGATGTGATCCACCCGCTCCTGAAGGTCCGGTAGCTGGCTGGCGAGCCCGTCGACCAGCCGTCGGGCGATCTCTCGCAGGAATACTCCGGATTTGGTGAATGGGTCGAGGAAGGTGACATTCGGGTCGGCCCAGATGCTGGCACCATCGTGGGAGTCTGCCCAGCGGGAGGCGAGGAGGTCGAGCATGGCGTTGGCCATCTCGGGTGGGGTGAAGACCTCGTCGTTCGAGAGGTTTGCGATGCAGGTCAGCACGTCGGGGTTGTGCCCGCGCAGCGTGAAAGGGGCCTGGGTCATCATACTCATGCGTGATCCGCCTGCGCTGCCAGATCGTTGACGGTCATCGTTGGGTACGTCGTTTCAGGCGTGAACAGGTCCGCTCCCATGTCGGAGAACAAGGTTCCCTCGGCTTCCCAGTGAGAACGCTGGGTCAACTCGTCGTAGCGAAAGTCTCGGCGCTGATAGCTGCCCTTGCCCAGATAGGCCCATTCGGCGAATGTGATCGGATCGTCGTTGGGCGTCTTCATGGTCAGGGCGTCACCTTGGACGATGTTCGCGGATAGAACTGTCTGGGCTGCGCGCGCCCATTTATCGGCGCTGTCAACACCGAGGAAAGCACTAAACAGACTGGCGAGATTGTCGCGGCATTCCTGCGCATTGTCGGGAAGAATCTCGATGCCGTAGACGCACATGAGGGCAAACAGCGCGTAGTGACGCTTCTCGAACTCGCTTTTCCCATGCTTGGCCATCACCGTTTGCAACTTCCGTGTGAGCACAGGGATGAGAAAATTGCCGGAACCACAAGCTGGTTCGAGGAAACGGGAATCGATGCGTTCGGACTCTTCCCGTACCAGGTTGAGCATGTCTTCGACCATCCACGAGGGAGTGAAGACTTCTCCGTGCTCGGCCACGCGCTGCTTGGACTTTACCAAGCGTTCGCCATCGCTCGGCGCCATGTTCACTCCTCCTGACCCTTTTTGGCGTCAGCGTAGGCATGGCCACTGACATTCGACTGCCTCTCCGAGACTTTGTGCTCTTCGGCTGCGGCACCACTGCGCACCCAGTCGTCGACCTCGCTCGCTTGGAACTTCCAAAGGCGCCCGACCTTGCTCGCGGGCATGGCCTTCTCAGCAATCCATGTGTACACGGTGTCCTTGGTGACACCCAGATGGGCGGCGATGTCGTCCGCGGACAGCCAGGGTTCGGTCACTACGGTTCTCCCTCTATGCACGTGACCCAGACACGAGCCAACACTCTGATACTACTCCTGCGAGTACCGGTTACGCACGGTTTCTATGGGCATGAACCAATCGAACCGCTTCAGTCGGACAAGGGTCTGGCGACTTGCCGAACAGTGATCATCGAGACACGCGCGATTTGCTAAGTGGACCATTAGTCCGTATAGTGCTCTTACTGGACTGATGGTCCGCTAGTGTCCGTCTGTCAGACGGACCTCGATGAGAGGAAATGCCGCGGTGACGCATGGCACACAAACTGATGAGGAGAACAAGGTTCGACGTGATGGTGTCGCTTCTCCGCCTGGAGGCGTGAATTTCGAGCGCCGGCGGTGGATTCTGGCGGTGCTGGGCGTGGCCTGGCTGATGGTGATCCTGGATGGCAGTGTCGTGAACATTGCGCTGCCCAGCGCGCAAGCCGATTTGGGGTTCTCGAACGCGCAGCGGCAGTGGGTGGTGACGGGTTATGCGCTGGCGTTCGGTAGTCTGCTGTTGCTCGGGGGCCGGTTCGGTGACCGGGTGGGTCATAAGCATGCGCTGGTGGTCGGGCTCGTGGGCTTCGCCGTCATGTCCGCGCTCGGGGCCGCAGCGACTGGCTTTCCGATGCTGGTGGCCGCTCGGGCGTTGCAGGGTGTGTTCGCCGCCGCGCTCACCCCCGCGCTGCTCGCGCTGCTGACCACGACGTTCACCAACCCCAAGGAGCGTGGGCAGGCGTTCGCGATCTACGGCGCGATTGGCGCGGGCGGCGGCGGTGTCGGCATGCTGCTGGGCGGGGTGCTGACGACGTATGCCTCGTGGCGCTGGACGCTGTTGATCAACGTATTCTTCGCCGTGGCCGCTGTGGCCGGGGCGTTGGCCTGGATTCGCACCGATCGGTCCGGGCGGCACGATCCGCTGGACATGCGCGGCGCAGTGTTGGCGACCGCCGGTCTGTTCTGCCTGGTGTTCGGCCTGTCCCGAGCCGACACCGACGGCTGGACGGCATCCTCGACGCTGCTCCTGCTGGTGGCAGGCATCCTCGTTCTGGCGGTGTTCGTCGTCGACCAGTCACGCTCGCGTTTGCCGCTGCTGCCGCCGCATATCCTGCACAGCCGTGTGCGAGGCGGCGCGAACGTGGCCATGCTCACAACCAACGCGGGCGCGTTCGGTCTGTATCTGTACTTGGCGTACTACTTGCAGGACACGCTGGGCTACAGTGCGCTGGCCACCGGTCTGGCATTCCTGCCCATGGTCGCCGCCATGATCATCACCTCTCAGGTCGCCAACCGCGTTCTCCTTGCCAGGATCGGACCGAAGATCGTCATTCCCACTGGCATGGGCCTGGCGGCCATCGGGATGCTCATGCTCAGCACTGTGACGACGACAAGCGGCTATGCGCCGCACATCCTGCCGTCCCTGATCGTGGTAGGACTGGGCTTCGGGCTCAGTCTCTCGCCCGGGTTCGCCACCGGCACGCTCGGACTGCAGCGGCATGAGGCCGGCATCGGCTCGGCGACCATCCAGACCAGCCAGCAGATCGGCGGGGCTGTCGGCACCGCCCTGCTCAACACGCTCGCCGCCAGCGCGGCCAGCACCTACCTGCAACACCACGCGACGGACATGAAACTGGCGTCCCTCGCCGGCTACACCGCCACATTCCTCGCCGCAGCGGTCCTCTTCGCCGGCGGAGCGATCGTCGTCGCGCTGCTCATCCCCAAAGGTTCTCTCGCAACCGTTGCGATGGCAGCCCGAGCGCGGCTCGACGCAGCCGACCCGCCCCAGAGATAGGGGACGGCGAATAGAATATGGACCACTAGTCCGATTGACGAGGAAGGCGGAAACGATGACCCGTGCCCGACGCTCCGACGCGATCCGCAACCGCGCCGCCGTACTCGCCGCCGCCGCCAAGCTGTTCGCATCAGCTGGGCAGCCGACCCGCGTCACGATGGACCAAGTCGCCGCCGAGGCCGGCGTCGGCAAGGGGACGCTGTTCCGAGCGTTCGGCAGCCGAGCCGAACTCGTGCAAGCCCTGTGCGCGCAGCAGACCGAGACCATCCGGCAGGCGGTTGAGAGCGGGCTAGCGCCTCTGGGCCCGGGTGGTGATCCACGCGCACGGATCATGGCCCTCCTGGATGCATTGCTCGTCATGCACCTCGACAACCCCCACCTCATGCTTGCCGCCGAGGACCCTTCGCAGGGAACAACCCTGTACCAGAATCCCGACTACCAATGGGCGCACGAGCTGCTCGGCCAGTTTCTGAGCGACGCAGGTGCGGACGCAGACAACACGCTGCTTGCCCACGTTCTGCTCGGTGCAATCCGCGCGGGCCTCGTCAACGAACTGACCGCCAACGAGCATGTGCCGCGCGAGCAACTGCGCGCCGATCTCTCGGACATCGTGGCCACGCTCGTCCCGCCAGCGTCAGAAGGAATTGCTAGACGCGTGCAGGCAAGCATCGCAGCAGGACGGCCTCCCGCCAAGTCACAACAAGTTTAGGAATCCTGCTGAGCCTACAGTCGTAGAACATTCCGGAGCTTCGAAGCCCTGCCACTTCGGATGCCAGATTCTCCGGAGATTCGCCAAGGGGCTGACGTCTCGGCATGGGTTCTGCCAAGTCGGAAGGGGCAGAGACCATGACCGCAGCATGCGACAGCGCGCGGGCGCAGTCACGATGCTCTGCATCGCTTACGCCTATCCTCGCGAAAAACGGCGTCTTCCGTCATAGTGCCGGCCCGTGCGCATACGACTGCGTGAAGCTTGTCGTGATCCGCACGGGCTCGGCAATCCTGTATTCCCAGTTCGGCCAACGTCCGGTCACGATCGGGGACGCAGTGCTGCTGTGCTCGAACACCTTATCTGCCGCTGAGGCCGAAGGCGACTGCATGTTCTCAGCCATCTACATCGACACTGACTACATCATCGACCATGTGTTCTGGAAGCATGCCGGTTTGTTATCCGACCGGTTTGACGCGCAGGAACTGATCGGGAGACTTTATCTCGAACCAGTGCAACTGCTCCATCTCGGCATTCAGCGGCTCGCCCAGATTGCGCCGTTGCTCGACGAGCTGGCCAGTCTGACCAAAGGATGCCGCTACGCCGAGAAGTTCAATCGCATCCAGGCGTTGTGGTTCCTTATCGCGGACGTCATCAGCCCGTTGATCAAGGTTTCTCCGGTGCGCTTGTCGCGGTCCCAGCGTGAGCGGCTGCGACCTGCCATGCCCCGGCACCGTCGCTTCGTGCCGTTACGCTCCGAGGCCATGCGGGCCGCTGAACTGCTGCGTGGCGATGTCGCCCGTCATTGGACTGTCAGAGAGTTGGCAGTCCAGGTTCACTTGTCCGCGCCTCAATTCTCGCGGGTGTTCGCCGAGGCGTACGGTAAGACGCCGATTGCATATCTGACAATGCTGCGAATCGAGGAGTTGGCCCGACTGTTGCGGGAGACTCATTTGCCGGTTGAAGCTGCAATCGAGGAGGTCGGGTGGCATAGCATGGGCTATGCGATTCGCGTGTTCCGTGCCTACGTCGGCATGACTCCGGGCGTTTACCGCCGTACCTACAACACTGTCGTGTGAAAGTGCCCGATACGATCATGTACCTTCACTGAACGATCATGATCGGTTCTTCTTGGTCCGCGCTGCCTGACGTTGGGCTATGCCTGTAGGTCTCGCCGGGTTGTTCGGGTAGTCGTAGCGGGCGTGGCCACTCGTTTCTGGTCTGTTCCTTCTCGTGTTCTTGGATTGCCTGGTGTACCTCACAGTCGCATGACCGCCCTTTCCTCTCGGGTGGTCCCCGACCGGAGGGAGGCCCCCACATGGCGACGAAAGAGGAGACGAGGGCCGCACGCGAGGCGCGGCTTGAGGAACTGCATGAGCGGCTGGCCGGCGCGGTCGAGCAGCTTGTCACGGGTGAGGATTGGGCGCGGGCGTTGTCGTTTGCGACCCGGTTCCGTTCGCGCAGCTTCAACAACACGCTGCTGATCTGGGCCCAGCATCAGGCGGCGTTCGAGCAGGGCCGCGTCGACGAGCCGTTCCCGACCCATGTGGCGGGCTACCGGCAGTGGCAGGGCTTGGACCGGCAGGTGGTCAAGGGTCAGGCGGGGTACATGATTTTCGCCCCGGTGACTGCCCGGTTCGCCTCCGCCAGCCCGTCCGACCCGACGTCATGGCGCAGGCTCGCGCCGCGCGAGAAGTGCAAGAGCAATGAGGCGGAGCGCTCCCGGGTGGTGGGCGTCAAACCCGCTTACGTGTGGGATGTCAGCCAGACGGACGGCATGCCGATCCCCGCGGCTCCCACCCCGCACCTGCTGGAAGGTCAGGCTCCGGAGGGGTTGTGGCAGGGTCTTGCTGCGCAGGTCACAGCAGCCGGCTTCGAACTTGTGCAGGTGTCTGACGCGTCTGCCATTGGTGGGGCGAATGGGCTGACTGACTATATGGCGAAGACGGTCGCCGTGCGGTCGGATATGCCGGATGCGGCGCGGGTGAAGACGCTGGCGCACGAGCTGGCGCATGTGCTCTTGCACGGCCCGGACAATCCTGAAGCACGGGGTCATCGGGGCGTCGGTGAGGTGGAGGCCGAGTCGGTCGCGTTGATGATCGGCGCGGCGCATGGCATGGACACGAGCATCTACACGGTGCCCTACGTGTCTGGGTGGGCATCCTCCGTGAAGGACACCAGTCCGGTCGAGGTCGTCAAGGCCACCGGCGAGCGGGTCCGCAGGACGGCCACCGGAATTCTCGACCGGCTCGACACCCTCAAGGTGGGTGACGGCAACCCGTCCGGACTCGGCCGCGCATCTCTGAATAGCGCGACACCCCGGCGCACGCCCCGGGCGACGGCTCCTTCCGCCGAGAACCAGCGGGCTAGGGCCGGTGAGCCGATTGTTGTGGGACGGAGGCTGTGATGGCCGCGCATCCTCTCGTCCCCGTGTTCAGAAGCCTCTCATCCGATCCCGCCGACGCGGCCCGGCAGCTTGCCGGGGCGGGTGTTCCAGTGTTCGCGTGCGTGCCGGGCGGCAAGCGTCCCCTGCCGGCAAGTCGCGGTTTCCTCGACGCCACCGACAACTCAGCGGCAATCGAGAGTTGGTGGCGGCTGATGCCGACGGCGAATCTAGCCATCCCCACCGGCCGGGCGTCCGGGCTTGTGGTGGTGGATGTCGATGTGCATGGCGTCAACGGCTTCGACGCCCTCCGTCATGCTCGTGATGCTGGTCTGCTGCCGAGACCGTTGATGGTCGTGCGTACGCCGTCGGGTGGCATGCACCTCTACTACCCGGCACGAGCTGGCTTGGAGCAGCGGTCGTGGCAGGCCGCGAAAGCCGGGATCGACTTCCGGGGCGACGGCGGCTACATCATCGCGCCTCCCTCCCCCCACGCGGGGGACGGGTGGTGGCGGCGCCATTCGGTGGCGGAAAAGCACCCCGCCGCCCCACCATCCTGGGGATGGGG
>NZ_JBDNTB010000046.1:0-10902 GCF_047719395.1 Propionibacterium sp. | reverse complement strand
AATCTCCGGCGCCCCGGCGGGTGGGGGGGGGGGGGGGGGGCTGCCCGCTAACGCGGGGAGCGAGTGGGGGGGGGCGGGGGTATAATTACTCGCGCCGCCGCCCCACGTCCGGGTTGACGGTGTGTGGCGCGCCTATGAGGTGGCGGAACTGCACGCGGACGCCTCAGCATCGGTGGATGCGGCACGGCTGCGGAACTTCCTCAATCCGAAGCCACCCGAACGTGCCCGCGCCTTCCGTCCGACGTTGTCTCACGCGGACGCGGTGGATCGGATTGTGTCGTGGGTGGGTACGTTGATGGAGGGCGAGCGGAACAGGGGCCTGTTCTGGGCCGCTTGCCGTCTCGTCGAGCAGGGGCTCGCCCCTGCGGACGCGCTGGAGCTGCTGCGCTCCCCGGCGGGGGCGGTCGGCTTGTCGGAGCGGGAGGTCGCCACGACGGTGCGATCCGCCTACAGCACCACCCAGCCGGAGCTTCCACGCCCGGCTTCGATGCCTGGTCCTTCTGTGCGCCGTGACCCCCAGCGGGCCACGCCCGGCGGAAGGGGGCTCTAATGAGCGAGACTTTGGGCCGCCGGTGGGCGGCGCGTACGGCTATCGCCGGGACGCGTCTGATCGCGTTCGGCGCGTTCTGGCTCTCCTTCACCGCCCTGGCCGACTTGGCCGCCCGTTCGGGCATCGCGTCTGGTCAGGCGTGGGCGTGGCCGCTGATCGTGGATGGCATCATCGTGGTCGCCACCGTCTCCGTCGTCGCCTTGGCCGGGCGGAGGAGCGCGTGGTACCCGTGGATGCTCCTGGGCGGCGGGGCGTTGATCTCGGTGACCGCGAACGCCGCGCACGCCGTCGTCTCCGCCGACACCGGCGTGCCCAGCATGCTCGCGGCGGCGGTCGCAGCCGTCCCGCCCATCGTCCTGCTGGCGATCACGCATCTGACGGTCATCCTCATCCGCACACCCGACGAGCCGACCGATTCGCCGCGCGTCGCAGTCCATCAGAGATCGGCATCGGGCGATGCGCCAAGTCCCACGCCGGAGATCGTGCCCGGTGAGCACACGCCAGAACCCGGACAGGCACCCAACGGAAACGTGCCAACTATTGACGAACCATCCGCTGCGGGTGAGTCGCCGTTTGACCGGCGGGAACGCGCTCGACGGCTGCGGGAGGCGGGTTGGTCGAACAAGCGGATCGCCCGGCATCTGGGTGTGCATGCCTCGACGGTGGGCCGCTGGTTCGCGCTCGCGCACCCCACTGATGACATCGATTCGGATACGGACAGGAGATGAACCATGAACGAGCACACACAACCCATGGACACCATCGCGACGTGGGAGACGCTGGAGGCTGCCCGCGATATCGGGGACGAGCGGGCCCGCCTCACCGCGCCGGAGGCTGGGACGGTCACGGGGAAGACAACGGTCCCGGAGACCGAGTCTGAGGCAGGCATCGTCAGGGCCGCCGCCGACGAGGCAGAGAGCATCGTGCCGGATGCGGTCAAGACGGATGCTTCCCGGCGGGCGTTGGCGCAGCGGCTCGCTTCGGCGCGGGCGCGTGGCATCGAGTGGGTGCGTGCCTCCGACCTGCTCTCGCGCGGCAGCGGCCGGGTGGCGGGCGCGGGTATCCGCTTCCCCCAGGTCGCGGGCATCCAAACCCGGCGGGGCCTGGTCAATGGGGTGAGGGCGGTATCGCGGCGGGTGCGCGGGCTGCCGCCGGTCTCGGCGTTCGGACGCCGCAGCGCCATGCCGGTGGGGTCGTCCCGTTTCGGGGTGGGGATGCGGTGATGGCCTATGAGCGTCGTTCGTCTGGTTTGGCCCCGCCGATCCGGGGAGCCGGTGTGCACCTGCCAGCAAGGAGGTACCCACACCATGAAACCCACACCAACTGCCGCCCCACAAAGAGGCGATGATGATTTCCGCACTGGCGAGGGTCTGCGTGCCCTGCTGACCCGGCTGCACGAGTTGGGTCGGGGCGCGTGGCGGCATGACCCTGCGGCCGGTGAGCTGATGGCGTTCACCGCGCAGAAGTACGCCGCTTTGGCGCGCAAGCACGGGCTGGACCCGTGGGAGGCCGCCGGGGCCGCGTTCGATGTGATGCGCACTCGCGCCGCCCGCAACGCCGCCGACCCGTGGGCGGTGGTCACGCATGCGGTGCGGATCACCTGCATCGCCGAGGAACGTGCCCAGGGTCTGCTGTGCTCCACCCATCAGGCCCGCCGTCCCCAGGTCTCCCGCTTCCACGACGCCGAGCGCTTCTCCGACCGTGACAACCTGCTCGTGGATTACCATCCCGCATTCCACATCCACGAGGAGCACGCCGAAGAGGAACCCGAGCGGGAGGACGCGGGGCCGGTGATCGCCGTCATTGAGGACGCCATCACCCTGTTCACGCTGCTCGGCTGGCCCCACGGGACAGCGGAGGCGGCGATCGGGCATGTGTGCGACGCTCTCGCCCGTCTTGGCTCTCGCGCTTCCACCTACGAGGCGTTGCGCCGGGACCGGCACGCCAGAGCGTTGTTGGATGTGCCGGCCGTCTCGTGGGCGAGCCTGCTGCGCGTCCTGCTCGGCAGCCCCGACACGGCCTATGCGGCGACCGGCCGTGGCCAGGGCATCCTCCTGCGATTGCTGCTCGGCGAGCAGCTGGTCGATCTGCTGGCAGACGACGACCTCGTGGCGCAGGTCGTGCTGGCCGCGCCCGGCAGGCCGGATGCGCGAGGTGCCTGATGAACACGGCAGCGGGTTACATCGAACTCGACCGGGCGGTCTCCTCGATCCGCGTCGGGAACCGCCACCGCAAGGACATGGGCGACCTCCAGGCCTTGGCCGCGTCGATAGGGCGGGACGGCTTGTTGCAACCGATCACCATCACTCCCGACGGGCTGCTCGTGTGCGGGGCGAGGCGATTGGCGGCGGTGCGCCAATTGGGGTGGAGGACGGTGAACGTGTGGGTGCGCTCGGCGATCTCCGACCGGCTGGCCCACCTGCTGGCCGAGCAGGACGACAACGTGCTGCACAAGGAACTCACCCCGCTGGAGGCCGAGGCCCTGTACCGGGAGATCAAGCAGCTGCTCGCCGAGGACGCCTCCCACCGCCAAACCGCCAGCCGGTTCAGCACGGACCATCAGCCGGGACATGACGGTGCGCCAAAATTTGGCACACCGGCGCAGTCCACGGGACGGGTGAGCAAGCAGGCGGCCGGCATGATCCCCGGAGCGCCCTCGGACACCACTCTGGAGAAGATCAGCTACCTGCGCGACGCCGCCGACAACCCGCAGCTGCCCGAAGACCTCCGTCAGCAAGCCTGCGACGGGCTGACAGACATCGAGGCGGATGCGCCGATCCACCCCATCTACCAGTCCGTCCGCTCGGCGGTCGACGCGGCCAACGGGGATCGTGACGCGCAGCTGCATCTGCTGGCCGATCAGGCCCTGGCCCGGGTCAAGGACGCCCCGAAGAAACCCAAGCCTTCGGCGAGGCGGTCTCCTGCTCCCGTCCGGTTTGCGGTGCGCGCGTTCATCCTGACCTGGGGCGAACTGGACCAATGGTGGGACCGCTACGATCTGGACGCGCTGGCCCGGGAGTTGAGCGAGGAGCAGGCCGAAGCGTTCTACGCCACCGCCGAAGGCACCGCCCTGGCCGCCCGGAAACTCCGCGCGCTCCGCGATCAGCAGCCCCGCCTGCGCGCCCTCTGACGCCGGCCACGGGGCGGGCGGGTGCACCTGCCGGTCATGAAGACTTCACCTGATCCTCGTTCGCGGGGCCGCTTCTATGCGGTCATCGCCGCCGCCACCGTGCTCCTCATCCTTGCCGGCATCGGCGTCTACGGGCTGGCCGCCGGCCGCACACAAACCTCCGTCTCGCGGCCATCGGCGGCGAGTCCCTCGCCGACCGGCACTCCGGCCAGTGTCTCGCCGTCGGCCTCGACGCCGCCGACGGTGAAGGGGTCGAGCGACCCGGACGTGTTCGCCCGCAACCTCGCCACCACCCTGTTCACCTGGGATACCAACTCGGGGCTCTGGCCACTGGACTACACCTCAGCGCTCCTGGCGGTGGGCGACCCCTCCGGGGTGGAACAGGCCGGGCTGGCCTCCGACGTGGCGAACTATCTGCCCTCACGCGAGCAGTGGATCGAACTGCGCAAACACGCCACCCGCCAGAGCCTCACCATCAAACGAACCGACGTGCCCGATGCGTGGGCGCAGGCCGTGGAGCAGGACCCGACAGGTCAGATTCCGTCCGGCGCGACCGCCATCACGATTGAGGGCACCCGCCACCGCAGTGGCGACTGGGATGGCCGCCCGGTCAGCGAGGACTTCCCGGTCTCGTTCACCGTGTTCCTCGCCTGCCAGCCGGGCGCGGACTCGTGCCACGTGCTGCGCCTGTCCCAGCTCGACAACCCCCTGAAATAGGGCGTGGTCGTGATGTTGAGGAAGCTCGGAATCGCCGCTCTCTCCCTGCTCCTGCTCGGACCCTCGATCATGCTTGTGGCGGTGGGACTGCTGGCGAATCCCGCCGCGAACGCCGCCTGCACCACCACCGGTGCTCTGAACATCGGCATTGTGCCTGACTCCCTGAAGGTGACCGCGAGAGACGGCAGCACCTTCACGCTCACCAAGACGCAGCTCACGCACGCGGCCACCATCATCACCGTCGGCTCCACCATCGAGGGCGTCACCCGGGACGGGGTGCAGATCGCCCTCATGGCCGCCCTCACCGAATCCACGCTGCGGATGCTGTCGAACACGAGCGCCTACCCGGAATCGGCCGACTATCCCAGCGACGGGGACGGCGGAGACCACGACTCGCTGGGCCTGTTCCAGATGAGGCCGCAATCCGGCTGGGGCAGCGTGGCCGAGTTGATGGACCCAAACTATCAAGTCACGGCGTTCTTCGGTGGCCCCACCGGACCCAACTACCCGAGTCCTCGCGGCCTGCTGGACATTCCCGACTGGCAGTCCATGGACAAGGGCCAGGCCGCCCAGGCCGTCGAGGTCAGCGCGTTCCCGGACCGCTACCGGAACTACGAACCCGTCGCCCAGACCATCCTCGACACCCTCACCACGCCAACATCCAGCGCCGGCCAGCCGAACACGAGCATCCCGGAGACATCGCGGATCGTGTTCCCCCTGCCAGAGGGCACCTGGGTGATGACCTCCCCGTTCGGCTACCGGACTGACCCGATCACCGGGGCGAGGACCTTGCATGAGGGCACCGACTACGCCGCCCCGGACGGCACGCCGATCTACGCGGTGGCCGACGGCATCGTCACGGTCGCCGAATACACCGACACGTGGGGCGGGCACATCGTCATCGACCACACCATCGGCGGCCAGGCGGTCTCCACCGGCTACATCCACATGTGGGCCTCCGGCATCCACGTCACGGTCGGCGAACGGGTCACCGCAGGTCAGCACATCGCGGATGTCGGCAGCTCGGGCCGCTCCACCGGACCCCACCTCCACCTCGAAGTCCGCCCCGGAGGCGGGGAGCCCATCGACGCCGACACGTGGCTCGCCCAGCACGGGGCCGCCAGCCAAACCGGGACCGTCAATGCGGACACGAGCGGCGGGTGCGTGTCCGAGCGGCAGGGTGAACAGGCGACCCCACCAATGTCACCGGCGGTTCCTACGGTCACCTCCGCATCACGAAGAGAGAACTGAGGGAGGAGATAGCGATGAATGTGTTTCCTGACTTCAGTGGTCTGACCGGCATCGACGGCCTGCGCGACGTGGTGGGCGCGCTGCTGACCATCACGCTGATCGCCTCGGTCGCCGCGCTCGTCGTGTCGGGGGTGGCGTGGGCGTTCGGCGCCTCGAGTGGCAACTACCAGCTCGCCTCACGCGGCCGCACCGGCGTGCTCGTCGCCTTGGGCGTCGCCGTCCTGGCCGGTGGCAGCGTCGCGCTGCTGAACTGGCTGATCGGCGTCGGCGACCAACTCTGACAGGCCCGTGCACCGTGCCCGTCCTCCGCATGGAGGGCGGGCATTTCTTCGTGTCCGGGGCGACGGGGTGCACCTGACTGGGGACACACCCTGCCGCCCGCAACCCTGTGGGCGGCCCGTCTTGGATTGGAGCCCGTCGTGACTGACCTGATCGCTTCTTCTCTCGCCCATGCCGCTGGCATCGTGGCGCTGGACATCAACATCACCCCGAACACCGACGGCCTGCCCGGCATCGCCCAGTTGCGCACCATCGTGGGAGCCGTCATGACCGTCGGCCTCATCCTGTCCGTGCTCGCCCTGATCATCTCGGCGATCGTGTGGGGCTTCGGGGCCAACAGCTCCAACCCGCACCTCGCCTCACGGGGCAAGGTCGGCGTGCTCGTCTCCTGCGGGGCGGCGGTGATCTGCGGGGCGGCGGTCACGCTCATCAACTTCTTCTGGAACGTCGGCCAAGCCGTATGAGCCCGGCGACCAGAGCGAGGGGAGGCCGGTGATGGGCGTCTGCGACGTTCCTGTGATCTCCAACGTGTGCGACGTGGCCGGGGAGGCCGCCGCCACCCTGGTGTCCGCGCCGTTCGAGTGGCTGGCCCAGGCCATGGGGGACGCCGCGAGCTGGCTGTTCGAAGCGGTCTGGACGGTGTTCGACACCACCACCCTCGTGGACGTCACCCGCCCCGAATACGTGAAGGTCTACAACCTGATCTTCGGCATCGGCGCGATCCTCATGCTCCTGTTCTTCCTCCTCCAGCTCATCACCGGCCTGGTCAAACGCGACCCCACCGCCCTGACGCGGGCCGCCCTGGGACTGGCCAGAAGCGTGCTCGGCTCGTTCCTGGTGATCACGCTGGTGGGATTGGCCCTACAGATCACCGACCAGCTCTCGACCGGGATCATCCAGGCCGCCGGGGAGACCACACAGACCATGGGCGACAAGATCGCCGCCCTGGTCGCCGGATTGGGTGGCATCACGATGGCCTCGCCCGGCGTCGGAGCCATTTTGATCATCTTCCTGGCCGGGCTGGCGATCGCCTCCGCCGCCATCGTCTGGCTGTCATTGTTGATCCGCAAAGCCCTGCTCTTGGTGGCCATCGTGCTGGCCCCGTTGGCGTTCTCCGGCTCCTCGTGGGACGCGCCGAAAGGGTGGATCAGCAAGTGGGCGATGTTCGTGCTGGCCCTCATCCTCTCCAAGCTCGTCCTCGTCGTCATCTTCCTCGTGGCCGTCACCCAGGTCTCCGCGCCCATCTCCGCCGACTTGACCTCGGTGTCTGACCCGCTGGCAGGCATCGTGCTCATGGCCCTGGCGGGATTCAGCCCCTACATGGTCTACCGGTTCCTCTCCTTCGTGGGCGTGGACTTCTACAACCAAATGGGAGCCGAACAAGACACCAAGAGCGCCCTCAACCGGCCCCTCCCGATACCCACCACGGAATCGGGCGAGGGGCCGAAGAAGATACTCGACAGCAGCGGCGGCACCAGCGGCACGAGTCCGGGACCGGGCAGCCCGTCCTCCTCGACCGCTCCGGCGGGTGCCGGTCAACAAGCGGCATCAGGCGGCGGCGCATCTGGAGGTGCTGCATCCAGCGGCAGTGCTGCGGCATCCAGCAGCGGGGCTGGTGCATCGAGCGGTGCGGCCGCGGGCGGCGCTGCGGCGGCGGCCCCGGTGGCCGGGGCGGTGATCGTCGCGAAAGAGGCCGCGACCGCCGGACCCAAGATGGGCACCGCCTTGGCCGGGCAGGCGGAGCAGACCGCCGACGCCGCCAACCACACCGGCACCACACCACCACCAGCGGCGCCGCCGCCGCCGAACGCGCCCACGCGCGCGCCATCGTCCTCCGAGTCGTCGGGTGCGCCGCGTGGCAGCGAGCCGCCACCCCCGCCGCCTCCACCCGTCCCACGGACCCCGCCATCGAAGGAGTAAGCCCATGAGCAGCAGCGACAATGCGCCCTCCACGGAGTTGGTGCCGGTCAAATTCTCCCGCCTCACCCGCCGGGGCGTCCTCCTGGGCCTGTCCGTCTCCCAGCTGATCGCGCTGGGCGTCGCCTTGGCCACGGTGGTGGTCGCCGTCTACTCCGGCGGCGGCATGATGCTCGCCTACACCGCACCCATCTGGGGCGCGTGCGTGGCGCTGACGTGGATACCGGTAGCGGGACGGCCTCTGGTGGAGTGGCTGCCGGTCGGCCTCTGGTGGCTGTGGAAAACCACCGGCGGACAGGCGCTCTACCGCCGCCGGATCGTCACACCCCGCCCCGACGGCACCTTGGCGCTGCCCGGCGACATGGCCCGCCTGCGCGAATACACCGACCCCACGTCCGGGGCGTGCATGATCCACGACCCCCACGGCCAGACGTTGACGGCGATCTTGGAGGTGTCGCATCCGGCGTTCATCCTGCTCGACCCGGGCGAGCAGGAACGCCGCATCACCGCCTGGGGGCGCGTCCTGGCCACCACGTGCCGCTCCGGACGGATCGCCACCCTGCAAGTGCTGGAGCGGACCCTGCCGGATTCGGGCACCGGATTGGCCGAATGGTGGGCCGAACACGGCACGCACGACACGTCCTGGGCGTCCACCACCTACAGCGAGCTGATCGAGCGGGCCGGCCCCGCCGGGGAACGCCACGCCACCACCATCAGCCTCGCCTTGAACATGCGGGCCGCCGCGCGTCAGATCAAGACCGCCGGAGGCGGCATCAGGGGAGCCGCCGCCGTGCTCCGCCAGGAAATGGACACCCTGACCACCGCGCTCAGGTCGGCGGACCTCCACCCGTCCGGCTGGCTGACCGCCGGGGACGTGGCGGTGATCCTGCGCTCGGCCTACGACCCCGCCATGGCCGCCGCCCTGGAACGCCACGGCAGCATCGGGCGCGAACTGGCCGGCGCCGGACCCGTCGCCGTCACCGAGACCTGGGGCGGCCTACGCACCGACTCCGCCCACCACACGGTCCTCTGGATCAGCGAATGGCCACGCTCACTGGTCTATCCCGGCTTCCTCGCCCCCCTTGCCCTGTCGAGCGGGATACAGCGCTCGATCTCCCTGATCTACACGCCGATGCGCTCCGATGCCGCGGCCCGAGACATCAGGAAGAAGAAAGTGGAGTACATCTCCGACGCCGCCCAACGCGCCAGGATCGGGCAGATCGAGGACGCCGCACAGTCCGCCGAATACCACGACGTTCTCCAGCAGGAATCCGAGCTGACCGCAGGCCACGGCGTGCTGCGCTACTCCGGACTCATCGCCGTCACCGCGCCCAGCGAGCCCGAATTGGAATCAGCTGTGGCGGCGATCGAGCAGGCCGCCATCCAAGCGTCCTGTGAGACCCGCCGGCTGGTGGGCCAGCAGGCCCAGGCGTTCACCGCCGCCGCCCTCCCGCTCGCCCGAACCATCTAAACCACCTTGAGGAGGCATCATGCCCACGTTCGACAACCCCAGCATCGATGCGGCGGAAGCGTCCGAGGCCCTGCGCGGGCTCGCGTACGCCAGCCGGGTGTTCGACCAGCCCGCAGCCATGTACGGCGTGCTCGGCGACCTGTCCGCCGCGATGCGGTCCCTGCATCAGGTGCTCGAACAGGTCGCCGCCAACCACGAATCCCGGGTCCCGTTCGCGTTCGACGACCATGGTGACCACGAGACCGGAGTCTCGGACGCCCTGACCGCCGCCGCCGAACTGCGGCAGGCGGCGCGGCTGCTGGACCAGTCCTACGACCGGCTCGCCGTCGGGTTCAGTGCCGCGGGCCGGGTCGCCTGGCACACCCAACCCGCCCCCGACACCGAACCGGGCGTGGCGTTGGACCGGCAGTGGGTCACCGTCGTCTTCCTCCAAGGCCAGGAGGCCGATGAAGTCCTGGACATGATCGACGCGCACGGCGTCGAGGCCGCCGTGGAGCACCTGTCGAACTGGGATGCCGGGGAGGAGACCACGGGCGCGGCCATCGCCAACCGGGACGTCCATGATGCGATCCCCGTCGGAACGCTCGACAAGACCGCCGAATCGGGCATGTACACGCTGACCTACAACCCGTTCATGGGCCACGTCGCCCTCTACCGCCACCCCAACCCCACCGCTGTGCAGGAAGCAGCTCCCCGGCCCCAGCCGGAACTGACGGCCCGCCGTCGCAGAGTGCGGGACGCCTCGTACCAGCAGCCCGCCCGGCGACCCGGCGCGGACACCCCTCGGGGGCTGGGACTATGAGCGAGGAACGCCTGCACACCGCCGTCCTGGTCTCCCCAGCCCACGAGAAGCGGCGAGTACGCAAGCAACGCCGCCAAGCCGCCGCGAAACTGCAAGCCCAGCAACGCCACGCCGAACAGGAGGCCGCGAGGGAACGCCGCGAAGCGGAGCGGGCCGAACGCCGCGCCACCCGCTACCTACCCAAGGCCGGGGAACCCGGACCCGCCGCCCTGCGCACGCCAGGCCGATTCCGCCTGCCACGCCACCAGGACACCAGCGCGGTGCTGGCGGGCCAGTATCCGTTCCTCGCCGAAGGCGGTCTGGGCGCCAACGGCGTGTTCGTGGGAGCGGACCTCTACTCGGGCGGCAGCTTCGTCTACGACCCCTGGCAGCTGTACAAGGAGGGGGCCATCACCGCGCCGAACGTGATCGTCGCCGGCATCGTCGGCTCCGGCAAATCATCGTTGGCCAAGAGCCTGTACACGCGCAGCCTGCCGTTCGGACGGCGCGTGT
The DNA here is from genome assembly GCF_047719395.1 of Propionibacterium sp. Classification (NCBI taxonomy): domain Bacteria; kingdom Bacillati; phylum Actinomycetota; class Actinomycetes; order Propionibacteriales; family Propionibacteriaceae; genus Propionibacterium; species Propionibacterium sp. Next base: position 293 of record NZ_JBDNTB010000046.1, on the reverse strand, counting down.
ACATTCCCTGCGACCCGAAAGGCGAACACACCCCGGTCGCCCAGGCCGTCGGCGGGCGGGCCATCATTCTCGGCCACGGCCTGTCCACGCGCCTCAACCCGTTGGATGAGGGTCACCGTCCCGCAGGCTTGTCTGATGCGGCGTGGGCGTCCACGGTCGCCGCGCGCCGCCGCGCCCAGCGCGGCGCGCGCGGCGCCCCCGGGCTCGGGCGGGCGCGGGCCCCGGTGGAGCCCCCCGCCGGGGCCGCCCCCCCGCCGCGGCCGGGCGCCCCCGCGGCTCGAGACGCGGATGGT
>NZ_JBDNTB010000045.1:0-23936 GCF_047719395.1 Propionibacterium sp. | reverse complement strand
GGCATGTCCGCCGGATGCCCCCGCACCCGGCCGCCCCCCGCCCCCTGCGCCCCCACCCCCACGACCCGCGGCGAACCACTCCCCGCCGGGACCCCCCGTGGGCGCGGGGCGCGATTGTCCAGAAGTGAGTGTCCGCAGCGAGTACTAGTCGGTGCCGGTGATCTTGTCCTTCACCGTGGCGTAGAGGCCCTTCACCTCGTCTGCGCGGCGCTGGGCACCCCACATCGTCGTGCGCAGCAACGCCTCCCCGATGATGGAGCCGCTCATCTTCGACTGCCCGAACTCGCGATCGGGGAAGCTGATCGGAACTTCGGCGATGGTGCCACCACCATCGAGCACGCGCCGGGTGAGATCCACCTGGAAGGTGTAACCCTTGGAGGCCACCGAGTCGAGGTCAATGTCACGCAGTGCCGAGGCCCGGAAGGCGTTGAAACCACCGGTGGAATCACGCACCGGGATGTCCATGGCCGCCTGCACGTAGATGTTGGCCAGCCGGGACAGCCACTCACGGCGGGCGCCGTAGTTGACGACCTCACCGCCTGCCATCCAACGCGAACCCTTCACCATGTCCGCATCGGTGAGCTTGGCGAGAATCGCGGGCAGGAACTCGGGCTGGTGGGAGCCATCGGCGTCCATCTCCACGAGCACGCCGTAGTCGTGGTCGAGGCCCCAGCGGAAACCCTCGACATAGGCGGCAGCCAACCCCTGCTTGCCTGGGCGGTGCAGCACATGGACGCGTTTGTCGGCCGCAGCCAGCCGATCGGCGACATCGCCAGTGCCGTCCGGGGAATTGTCATCGGCCACCAGCGCATCCACATCGGGCGCGGCGGCGCGCAGCCGGGAGACGATGGTCTCAAGGTTCTGCGCCTCGTTGTAGGTGGGGATGATGACGAGAACTTTCCCGAGGGGCTCGGAATGGTCGGCCATGACGCTCCGTTCGCATATACACGTTGGCGGCCCTTCCAGAACCGCAGAACACGCTGACGGCCCTTTCTGGACCGGTGACAAAGTCTATCCCGCAAGGTTGTACGTGGAATTTCCGGTCTACGAGCAGTGATCTGCTGATCGACGGAGGTTCAGGAGCGCCCCGCGAGCCCCCGGTGACAACCCATGTCAGGCTGCGGAGTCCTCATCGGCGTCGCCTCGGCGCGCACCCCGGCCCAGGAAGAACCCCACCACCGCGGCGAGGCCGGCGAGCACAGAGGCCACCACCTCGACGAGCGGTCCGACCGTCATGGCAGGGGTGATACCCGAGCTCAGCGGCACCGTGAAGGTACGGGAATACGCCGTCGCCTCGGTGCTCTGGGCGATCACTTTCCCGTGGCCGTCCACAACTCCGGACAGCGAATTGGTGGTGGCGATCACAATGTCGCGCCGCATCTCCATGGCACGCACCCGGGTGATGGCGAACTGCTGGCGCGGCTGCGCGGTGCCGGTGTAGGTGGAATTGTTCGACTGCACCGTGATCACCTGCGCCCCGTGCCGCACGGTGTCGTAGACCGTGGAGTCGAAGGCCAGCTCGTAGCAGATTATGTCCCCCACCCGCAGCGTCCTCCCGTCATTGAGCACGCCATTCACCACGCCCGGTTTGGTTCCGGGCACCGTCTGGCGCCCCACCTCCTTGGCCATCGGGACGAGCGCGAAGACCAGGCTCTTCATCGGCGTGAACTCGCCGAAGGGCACCGCATTGCGTTTGGCATAGCGGTCGGTCTCACCCTGCATCGTCCACCACAGCCCGGTGGTCTGGCGCCCATCGGCGCCGGGGCCATCGGTGACGGCGCCCACGAAGACGGGCCGCCCGGCGATCTGCTGGGCAGTGGCGATGAGGTCGCCGGTTTCGGCATCGGAATTGGGGTCCATGTCGGTGGAGTTCTCCGGCCACAGCACGAAGTCGGGCATCGGATCGAGCCCGGTGCGGGCACGGGCCATCGCCATGATGGTTTCCGACAGGTGGTTGTCGGTGACCGAGCGGGCGTAGCCCATGGAATGCGGACCGGCGGAGCCGTCGACATCACCCTGCACGACGGCTATGGAGACTGACCCGTGCGAGGTCACGGGCCCGGGCATCCGTCCCAGCACTGCTCCTCCGGCGAAGATGACCGCGATCCCCAGTACGGCGGCAAGCCCGCGTCGCAGTGGATGGGGGGCGCGGCTGTCCGCGCCGGGTTTCCTCAGTTCAGCCAGCGAGTCGCAGACCGCGAGCAGCAAGGTTCCGGTCAGTGCCACCAGCCAACCTGTTCCTGCAGCGCCGATCACCCACAGCCAGCCGCCAGTGGGCTGGTCGAGTGTGGTGAACGCGAGCCGCGACCAGCCGAAACCTCCGAATGGGAGCCTGCTGCCCAGCGCTTCTGCGAGTGTCCAGGCGGCTGCTGCCCACAGCGGCCACCCGCGCAGTCGTTGGGCGAAGTGCTGCACAACACCGGTGAGCAGGGTCCACAGCGCGAGAAATGGCACGAGTAGCAGCGGCATCCACCAGCCGACGACATACTCCCAGCTCACGGTCATGGCCATCATGACCAGGCCGGCGAGGAATCCGCTCCAGGCTGCGCGCCGTGCGGTGGGCTGGCGGGTGAGCCAGCAAAGAAGTGCCACCCCGAGTGGCGCCGTGAACCAGATTGCCCAGGGCTGGAAGGCCAGGCCCAGAAGTGCACCTGCCACGAGGGCCAGGAGGCTGGACACCCACAGCGGAAGGTGCACGGCGGAACGGGGCGTGGCAGCCACCACGTCATGTTTTTGGGCCCGGGACACCCGACCGGCCTGGGATTGTTCGATGACCAGGCTGGATGCACTCACGCTCCCCAGCATGCCATGGCACCGCACCCCATACGGATCGGCGGTCTTGGGCGCATCCGGCCCGGCTCTCCGGAACCGGATTCAGGAAGTCGCCTGCTGGGCCAGCTCCGCCTGCACCGGGGGTCGATCCCTGAACACGGTACGGAGCACAACGGTCGTCGACGTGGTCACATGGGCTCTGCTGCGGATCCTGGAGAGGAGCTCATCCAGATCGTTGGGGCTGGCCACCTCGGCAAGGCAGATATGGCTGGCCGCACCTGCCACGGAATAGCAGCTCACCAGTTCCGGCATGGACTCGAGCACACCCTCGACATCGGGCGCATCATCACCGTGCGTGCGGATCTGGATGATCGCCAGGAGGCCTCGCCCCATCGCTGCGCCGTCGATCTCAGCGTGGTATCCGACGATCACTCCCCGCTGCTCCAGCCGGCGAACGCGCTGCTGGGCGGCCGAGATCGACAGACCCGTCTCGCGGCCGATGTCGGTGAAGGACATCCGCCCTTCGCGGGCGAGCAGCGCGAGAATCTGTTGGTCAGTCGATTCCATGGCCCACATGTTGACAGAACCGGCTCGCAGAAGTAGGGGGGACCACATCGTGCAACGGACCACAAAATCACCGGAGTGTGCTTGTGCGCCCCAGATAGCCGCTAACAGCCGAATCTGCGGAAGACCCCCTACCGACTGGACTGTTGCCGGTTCAGTCGTTGCGCCGCAACACATAGATCGCCGAACCGGCCAGCAGATTTGCGCTGTGCTGGCAGAAGAACTGCGGCAGCAGCGGCGTACGGCCCTCCTCGTTCAGAGGTATCCGCTGTTCGATCCGCAGGCCGGTTTCTGTGAAGAGCTGCTCCAGGGTGTTGAGGGTGGTGTGGTGCAGATTCGGTGTGTCGTACCAGTTGTAGGGCAGGTCCTTGCTCTGCGGCATCCGGCCGCGGAGCAGACGCAGGCGGTGCCGCCAGTATCCGAAGTTCGGCATCGTGACGATCATCCGCTGTCCGATGCGGCTCATCTGGACGAGTACTTCCCTGGGCCTGAGTACCGCTTGCAGGGTGCGTGAGAGCACGACGACGTCATAGGAGTCGTCGTCGAACTCGTCGAGCTGGTTGTCCAGATTGAGCTCGACCAGCGGGACGCCGCGCGTAATCGCCTCCAGCACAGCGTCGGGATCGCGTTCCACGCCTGTGCCGGTGCAGTGCATGGTCGTCATGAGATGGGCCAGCAGCATGCCGTCGCCACATCCAAGGTCGAGAACTCTGGAACCGGGCCTGATCAGGGAAGCGACCCGTTGGAGATCCTCGCGCAGCACGATCCCCTGACGGGCCAATGAGTCGATGCAACCCTGACGGGCGTCCAGGGGATCATTCCCCTTCGACTGGTCCGTGTTGGGCTGGGATGAGGTCATCGTGCCACCTCGGTCTGAGGGATCTGGGCCGGGAATTCGTGGTGCACTTTCACTCGGGACGGCAGACGGTTGGAGCGGACCAGCCGTGGGCGTTCCAGGAAGGCACGCACGGTGGCCAGGTAGGGGTCGATCCGCAGCAGGAAGGAGTCATGACCCCATGGCGCGTGGATCTCGCGAAAGGAGACTGGCAGACCACCGGCCAGCAGATGCCGCACGATGCGGCGGGAGTGGTCGGTGCCGAATCGCCAGTCCGAGTCGAAGCTCATCACCAGGAAGTTCACCGGATCGGCTGCGACTGCGTCCAGTGCATCCGGACGCGCGAAGGGATCGAAGTAGTCCATCACACGGGTGAGATACAGATAGCTCAGCGCGTCGAAGCGGGTGATGAAGACGCTGCCCTGGTGCTCCAGATAGCTCTCCACGGCGAAGTCGATTCCGAATCCGGGCTGGGACGCATCGAACTGAGGGCGCCGACCGAATTTCTCCTCGAAGCCCTTCTCGCTGGTGTAGGTGATGTGAGCCATCATGCGCGCGACAGCGAGACCCTGCCCGGGACCGGTGCCGTAGTCGGCGAAGCGGCCGTCGTGGAAGTTCACATCGCGCATGATGGCCTCCCGGCCCACCGCGCTGAAGGCGATGTTCTGAGCGGTCAGCTGGCTGGAACTTGCGATGACAACGGCCTCGTCAAGATCTCCCGGCGAGGTGAGCGCCCAGTCGAGCACCTGCATCCCGCCCAGTGAGCCTCCCACTGCCGCATGCAGATGCTTGACGCCCAGGTGCTCCAGCAGAGCCCGGTGCACCGTGACGAAGTCATGCATGTCGAGCAGCGGGAAATCCAGCCCATAGGGCTTGCCCGTCTGGGGGTTGAGGGCGCTCGGACCGGTGGTTCCCTGGCATCCGCCGAGCAGATTGTCGGCGATAACGAACCATTTGCGGGTGTCAACGGCCCGGCCCGGCCCGATCAGGTTGTTCCACCACCCCGGCCGGGTGTCACCGGTGTGCCAGCCGGAGGCATGCGCGTCCCCTGTCAGGGCGTGACATATGAAGACCGCATTGTCACCGGCCTCGTTGAGTTCGCCGTAGGTTTCGTAGGCCACGGTGATGCCCGGCAGGTGCCCACCACGGACCAGCTGAAGGGGATCTTCTGCGCTGAACAGTTCGGCGCACTGGGTGGTGACGAGCTCTTCGGAGGCGAAGGGATGGGGCGAGGTCATGCGAGCTCCTCCGTACTCACGCAGCACCTCTGCACGCCGGTGGGTTCAACGGCGCGGGTGCCCACTGGATTGCAACAGTGGCCCTCCGGATCCGGCATCGGCATATCCATGGCCAGCTGCCTTGCAACGGGATGACTTCCCGGATGCTGCAATCGTGGCTCCACTCGGACGTGCATGCGATGCTCCTTCTCCGCGGGAGTGCCATGACTGTCGACTCCCGCCGGGGGCCAAGGCTAGTAGGCACCTGGTAAAAAATCCCAGAATCACGGTGGCACAAGGACGATCGCTCTGGTGGACCAGCTCTGGAGCTTTCCTCGAAAACGTCCTCAACCAAGCCACCGGGGGCCGCAGCAGCCGGCGAGTTGTCCTGGGCCGAGGGGCCATGCCTTCCGGTGTGCCCAGCCGCTGGATGGCATGAACTCCCTCGCGCGGTTCAGTTCCCCAGGGTGACGAAGGCCTCGGACGCCTTCACAGGCGTGGTGATGATGCCATTCGCGAGCAGGAAGTCAGCCATGTCCGACCAGCGCTGTACGTCCTGATGGCCGAGGTCGTCCCCGTAGAGCTCGTTGGTGGCCAGCAGAGTTGCCCTGGCGGCATCCTTGGCGGCCTGGGAGTTCAGCGTCGGCACGTACTTCGCCGAGATCGTCACCGTGTCGTCGGGATTGGAGCGGCAGTAGGCCACGGCCTCGTCGAGCCCGCGCATCAGGGCCTGCAGATCGGACTTGCGACTGTTGACCGTCTGTCCCAGTGCCCCGAGCCCGACACCGACCAGGGGTGTGCCGGCGTCAAGAGTGATCTGGCGAATCGCGAAATCTGCCTGCTGGAATTTGACGGCATCGTTGTTGGAGAAGCCGATCACCGAATCCACCTTGTGGGTTGTCAATGCCGCCTGCTGGGTGTAGCCGATGGACTGGATCGACACATCGGTCTGGGTGAGGCCTGCCTGCTTCAGCAGAGCGAGCAGGGCGTACCAGCTCTGGCCGTACTGCCCGGGGATGCCGACGCTGTGCCCCTTGAGGTCGGCGGCTGTCTTGATCGGTGAATCCTCGGGAACGATGAGTTCTGCTGGGTATGTCTGGTACATGGTCGCGAAGTTGACCACGTCGATGCCCTGGGAACGGGCGACCATCATCTCGTCACCACCGGCGTAGACGAGGTCCTCCTGGCCGGCCTGCAGTGCGCCGGTCAGCGATTCGGAGGCGCCGTGGTGACGCAGATTCACCGACAGCCCCTCCTGCGCGAAGAAGCCCTTCTCGACCCCGACATAGAAGGGCGCGAACTGGATGTCAGGGGTATAGGTGAGCCCCACGGTGATGGCCTTGCCGGGTGTGCTGGAGGCCGAACTCGACGAGCCTGAGGCGGAACAGCCTGTGATCAGGGCAAGCACTGCGACCAGTGCCACCAGCACGAATGCCGGCCGGCTGCCGTGTGATCGTGTCGTGCGCTGCATGTGTGTCATGCGACCAATTCCTCAATTCTGGTGGGGTGTCCCAGCTGGGCCCCTGCGGTGAGCAGAGGTTGTTCGTCCCCGGTGTCGTCCGGGAACTTCTGATTGCGCCTGCGTGGCAGGCGATAGGGGTCGGTGAGGTGCTCCACCAGGACGAGGGCCGAGGGCCTGGCGCCGGCCACCCCCCCCCGCCCGAGGTGGGGGCCCACCCCCCCGGGGGTGCCGGCCGCGGGCGGCTCCCCCGAGACGACCATGCCCAGGCCCTTCCCGCCCATCACGAATTCGCCGACGACGGCGCCCGTGATGGAAAGGGTGAAGCCGTTCCGGATTCCGGTGAGCAACACGGGCCGGGCCAGCGGGGCTTCGATGGCCCACACCATGCTCCAACCCGAGGCACCGTCCAGCTGGGCTGCCTCCACCACATCCGGGTCGATGCCACGGATGCCGAGCACGGTGGACAGCACCAGGGGGAAGAAGACGATCAACGAGCACAACAAGGCGATGGGGATCAGCCCGTAGCCCACCCAGATGACCAGCAGCGGGGCCAGCGCCACGGCAGGTATGGCCTGTGACGCGGCCAGATAGGGGAACAGCGCGGCCTGCGCCAGGTGGGAGCCGGCGATCAGATAGCCCAACGGCAGAGCCACGACGGTGGCGACCATGCAGCCGAGCACCGCCTCCCCGACCGTCACCGCGGTGGGGCCGAGCAGAGTTCTTTGGGCGAGATCCTGAACCAGGCGCACCCCGACGGAGTGCGGTGTGGGGAGCAGTGCAGCCGGAATTCGGCCCGATGTCGCGAGCAGTTGCCAGATGGCCAGCACCACCGCCCCGAGCGTCATCGGTGCGAGAATGCGGATGGGCAACGGAACCGGCCGTTGCCGTCCGCGAATCCGGCTCATTCGGTGTCTTCACCCCTCCCACGTCTGCGGTGACCGGGGCCAAGGTGGCGGCTCGGATCAATGCCCACCCGATTCAACCGGACGAGCATTGCTCCGTCATGCACTACCTCACGTGCTCTCCCATCCGGACTTTCACCGTCGGTACCGGAATTTCACCGGTTCAGCCCTCCCCCACGAGTGGGTTCGGGTTCGCGGACTGTCACCGCCGGCTCGGATTCTCACCGACCCCGGGCACGCTGAACAACGAGGTCAATGATAGCCCGGAAGGTCTCCACGGCCTCAGTCGTCCGCCGTGTTGTGGGGACGCTCCGGATGGGCGGGGAAGAAGATCCCCACCGCGATCGTCGCGCAGGCCACCGCCAGAGCGCTCACGCCGAGACCGATCCTCATGCCATCGACATAGCCCTCCCTGATCAGTGGCAGCAGTCCCGCGTACTGGGGTTCCTGGGCCAGATCGACCGCCTGGGCCACCGAGCTGAGCACGCCCGACCGGGTCTGCGGGTCGAGCGCCTCGACGAGTTGGTGGGTTTCCATGGCGCCCCGGTAGCGCGCGGCGAGCAGCGAGCCGACGACGGCGACGCCCATGGCGCTGCCCACCTGCATGAGTGCGCTGTTGGTGGCAGAACCCGCACCCTCGGACTCCGAGGGCAGCGAATCCATCACCGCCTGGGTGGCTGCGGGCATGAGCACGCCGGCCCCGAGCCCGAACAGCAGTGCCCCAGGCAGCAGCGACGGATACGAGGTCTCGTTGGGAACCAGGGCAAGCCAGGCGAAACCGGCCGTCACGCACAGCAGCCCCGCCATCACCGCCCGTTTGATGCCGAAGTGGCGCAGTGCGAGAGGTGCGGCCACGGCGCCGGTCAGCATCATCGCCGCAACCGGCATGATCGCCAGGCCGGACTGCCAGGGCGTGAAACCGAGCACGTATTGGAGCAGCTGGGTGAGCACGAACAGGGCACCGGCGCCGCCTCCGGTGACCAGCCCCGAGACGCACACCGACACGGCAAAGGTGCGATGTTCGAACAGGCTCAGACGCAGAATCGGCGACTCGACCTTGCCCTGCCACCAGACGAAGAAGACGATCATCGCGATCCCGCCGAGGAAGGCCACGATCACCGCCGGCGACCCGACCCCCAGACCCGGCGCGGAGATGACCGACCAGCACAGCACCGAGAGCCCGCCGATCGACAGACCGGTGCCCAGCCAGTCGAGCTTCTCGTCCGCGCGTTCGGGGATGACATGCGGGATGAAGATGAGCGTGCCGATCAGGCACAATGCCGCCACCGGCACATTGATGAGGAAGATCGAACCCCACCGGAAGTGCGCCAGCAGCGCACCCGACAGCAGCGGCCCCACAGCAGCTCCGGCCCCGTTCGCCCCGGACCAGATGGCGAAGGCCGTGGTGCGTTCGGTGGGCTTGCGGAAAAGCACCGAGATGAGGGCCAGCGTCGAGGGGGTCAGCAGGGCGGCACCGACACCGGTGCACGCACGTGCCGCAATGAGCATTCCGGTGTTCACCGACAGGCCGGCTGCCAGTGAGCACAGACCGAAGGCGATCACGCCGGCGATGAAGGTGCGGGTACGTCCCCATCGGTCCACGAGATTTCCCGCCAGCAGCAGAAAGCCGGCATAGGTCACCTGATAGGCATCGACCGTCCACTGCAGAGCGTCATTGGTTGCTCTCAGGTCACGGGCGAGCGTGGGCAGCGCCACATTGAGAATGGTGTTGTCCATGGAGGCCATGAACAGAGCCAGGGCTAGGACGATCAGGCCGATCCATCGCCAGCGCGCGTTGTGCGCTGCAGCTCTTTCGACCTGGGTCACCCGTCGGCCGCCTTTCACGCCGGCGCGCCGTGGCGGCGTCGCCTCAAGTGGTCGAATGCCGAAAGTTCTTCGGCAAGCAATTCAATGTATCGCCCTGGGCGACTGTCGCCCTCGAGAGGCACGCCACGACAGGCGCAACGTCATGGGTTCTCCCTGGATGTGGGCAGCAAAGAGCCGGTGCCCCCATCTCGAACACCGGCTCTTCGTGCTGCCGCTTCCTGGCTCCCGCCGGGTGCGAATATCAGCTGAATCAGCGATCGACGCGCGCGTTTCCGCCGCCTGCGAGCTTGTAGACCTCAGCCTTGGACGCCATGGAAGTGTCGCCAGGTGTGGTCATGGCCAGCGCGCCGTGTGCGGCCGCCAGGTTCACGCAGGTCTGCAGGGGTTCCTCGGCCAGCAGTCCGTAGACCAGGCCGGACGCGAACGAGTCACCGCCGCCGACGCGATCGAAGATCTCCATCGCCACGCGCTGCTGAGCCTGCACGAGACCGTCCTGGGCGCTCCAGGCCAGTGCACTCCAGTCATTGGAGGATGCCGAGCGCACACCGCGCAGGGTGGTCGCGATGACCTTGAAGTTCGGGTAGCTGGCGGCGACCCGGGAGATCATGGCGCCGAACTTGTCGATGGGCAGCTCGGTGAGGTTCTCGTCCACGCCCTCCACCTCGAAGCCGAGGGCTGCCGTGAAGTCCTCTTCATTGCCGATCATGACGTCGACATAAGGGGCGATTTCGCGGTTGACCTCCTGCGCGCGGGGCTTGCCACCGATCGCCTTCCACAGGCTCGGACGGTAGTTGAGGTCGTAGGAGACGATGGTGCCGTTCTCGTGCGCCGCCTTGACGACGTCGATGCAGGTCTGTGCACTCTGTTCGGACAGCGCCGCATAGATGCCACCGGTGTGCAGCCAGCGCACCCCCTGGTCGGCGAAGAGCCCCTTGAGATCGAAGTCGGAAGCCTTGGCCTGCGAGATGGCAGTGTGGCCACGGTCGGAGGCACCGACGGAGCCGCGCACGCCGAAGCCGCGCTCGGTGAAGTTGAGGCCATTGCGGGAGGTGCGTCCCACACCGTCACTGGGAACCCAGGAGACATAGGAGGTGTCGACGCCGCCAGTTTCGATGAAGTCCTCCACGAGGTGACCGACCTCGTTGTCGACGAACGCGGTGAGCACTGTCGACTTCAGTCCGAAGACCTTGTGCAGGCCGCGGACCACGTTGTACTCGCCGCCGCCCTCCCAGGCGTGGAAAGTGCGGGCGGTGCGAATCCGGGTCTCACCAGGATCCAGACGAAGCATCACCTCGCCCAGGGCTACGGCGTCGAACGCACTGTTTTCGGATGGCCGCAAGGTGATTCCTGCCGTCATGGAAGTCCTCTCTCGATGACATCTACTGGGTCATATCTCATGTGAGATCTGAGACGGCCCGAACCGCAGCCGCAGTCAGTTCCCTAACGGCATCGAACTTACCGCCATCAACCATCTTCGCAGGCACCATCCACGAGCCTCCAACAGCCGGAACACAGGGCAGCGAGAGATATTCTGCAAGATTGTCCAGATTCACCCCACCGGTGGGGATGAACGACACCTGCGGGAAAGGCGCGGAGAGGGCCTTGACAGTCGCCGGGCCACCGAATGTTCCCGCCGGGAAGAACTTCATCACGATGACCCCGTCATTGAGAGCTGCCATGATCTCTGTTCCGGTCACGACGCCCGGCAGCACCGGAACTCCCTGTGCACGAGATTCGTCCACCACTTCTTGGTTGTAGCCCGGGCTCACGATGAAGCGGGCACCGGCATGGACAGCCAGGTCCACCTGACGGGCCGTGATGACAGTCCCCGCACCCACCAGCAGATCGTCCCGCTTCGACATGATCTCGATCGACTTCTGGGCCGCATCGGTGCGGAACGTCACCTCTGCGATGGGAAGGCCTCCCGACACCAGCGCATCGGCCAATCCTGCGGCGCACTGTGAATCATTGAGCACCACGACCGGGACGATGCGGTGGGAGGTGATGATGTCGATATCTGATGTCATGTGAATCTGTGTGTCCTCACGTGTTTGTCGGATGCGATGCCGAATGTGCACAGTAAATTATGTCTGGTATGGAGATTATGTCTGGTATGGAAAATCACTCGTCGACGATGTCGAGCAGGACCTCGAGATTGCCCTTCATGATCGTCGAGTAGGGGCAGGTCTGGTGTGCCCCATCGGTGAGCCGGGTCGCTGTGTCCAGATCAATTCCGGGAAGATTGATCTGCAAGAGGACACCGAGTTCATATCCCCCGATGTCATTGGTCCCGACGGCCACCTGCGCCTGTACCGAAGCATTTTCCAGAGTCAATCCCTCTTGAGCGGCAAGTGCGTGGAGCGAATTGTTGAAACTGGCCGCATAGGCGGCGCCGAACAGCTGTTCAGGATTCAATCCCGCGCCGGAACCACCCATCTCCATGGGTAGCGTCAGATCTGCGTCGATCTGACCATCAGCTGAATGCACGTGCCCATCGCGGCCGATACCCGTGGACAGCACCTCAGCTGTGTAGAGAGGCTTCATCGTGAAACTCCATTCATTGATCACTGACTGGGAAAACTGGGATCCTGCGGTGTGAATTCACCAGATGAATTCACCGCGGAAAGACCACCGTGTCACCCAACAGCCGGGAGCTGGATGTCCAGTCCCGGCTGTTGGTGAACCTATCGGGCGTCCATGTCGAAAACAACATGAGCACGCTGAATGGTTGTCACATGATGTGATCACACGAGAAAACTAGCGTGAATGCCCGTCACCCCGAGGTTCATGCGCCAGTGCTCTCGCACCAGAGCCACGACTGTGTGGCACCGGTGTTGGGAAGCACTGCCCTGTTCAGCGTGCCCTCGTTGGTGTCACCGAGTGCGGCGGCACGGAACGCGCTTTCGGAACCAGGGAGAGCGGGACCTCACGTACGAAGTCTTTTCCGCAGGAATTGCAGTGCATGGCCACGGGGCGGTTCGAGCTGTCGTGGTGCAGCTCCTCTTCCGAGTTGGCCTGGGGCAGCCTGGGAACTTCTTCCAGTAGCACGACGTTCGTGGACTGGCACCACGGATTATTGCATCTGACAGCGTTGTCAACCATGTGCCCTACGCTAGGACAACTGGCCCCAGAAGTGAACACCGGGTTACGGAGCGTCGACATCTTCGCGAATCGTCGCAGTGATTGCCCTTGGACAGCACCAGATTCAGAGTTTTTGAGATTTGCAGCGCATGCGTTCCGGCGCTGTCGTCAACAATCTGGGGCACACCCACGCGTCACGAATCCGCCCACGCACTTGGGCGTCTGCTGCCGGTGGTCCATGTCGCGCGGGGCCAGCACAGGCTTTTCACACTACGTCACACCGACCACGTCACAACGATCAGCACGGCGAGAAGCGTGAGCGGCCGGACACGATGTTCGGTGCGATCTTGCTCAGGCCTGCGCCATCACCTGCTCCCACTCGTCGCGATGGGCGAGCATGCCACGTATGGCATCCTGCGCGCCGGTGAGGGAATGATGTGTACCCCATCCGCACTGCACCTCGTTGGCGGCCGGCACGGAATCCAAGGTGAGGATGTCACGGAAGGTCTGCTCGACCAGCTGACAGGTGGCGGGAACGTCGGGCTCGCCGACCATGATGAGGTAGAAACCTGTCTGACAGCCCATCGGCCCGAAGTCGATGACGGCATCGGAATGGTTGCGGACGCACTCGGCGAACGAGTGCTCGATCGAATGCACTGCCGTCATCTCCAGATGACCCTTGTTCGGCTGGCTGAAGCGGACATCGTATTTCGTGAGCACATCCCCGGCAGGCAGGTGTTTCACATCGGCGATGCGGACGAAGGGCGCCTTGACCTTCGTATGGTCGAGGTTGAAGCTCTCCACATTCATCGTCTTCATCGCGTTTCTCCTTGTCAAGTGCCATTTTATGGGCCGTTTAGCCCCTGTTTCACTCGTTGTGATCTACGGTGTGATCTACCCGAACCCACGTTGGAACCGCCCACCCAGTCTCCCACCGTAGGCATGACTACGGAATTTCGAATGGTGTGAGGGGTTCTGTACAGTGCTCCATCTTCCATGGGCCATCGGGACGTTGGTCCGGGCATAACATGGATTGATGGCCGATATGTTGTCGCAATGGAGCGACTTCAACGTGGCAATGGCCGGCGCGAGCGCGGCTCTCGCCGGCCTCGTCATCGTGGCCGCAAGTGTCAACATCGACAAGATCGTCAAAGCTGGCACCCTGACCGCTCGCCTCGCAGCGGCCATCGCAACGCTCGTTCTCGCGCTGGTCGTCTCCGCTGCGTGTCTCGTCCCCGGGATCAACCTGCTCTCGTACGGCCTCGTGGTGCTGGCCGCCACCGCCGGGGCCGGCTGGTTCCAGGTGCATGCAACATGGGCCATCATGCGCGACCCCAGTCCGGCACAGCAGTCGCGGATCCTGAAGTCGATCCTTGGCCTGCTCCCCATCGCCATCTATCTCGCAGCCGGCACGATGATGGTAGGTGATCAGCCGGGCGGCCTGCTGCTTGCGGCGGCGGGATGCCTCCTGGCGCTCGTGTCGGCGATCCTGGTGTCGTGGATCGTCCTGGTTGAGGTGCTTCGGTAAGTGGCTTCGTGCTGCACGAACATCTCTCGACGCGGTCAATGCGACCCTCAGCACCCACATCGTCGGCACCTCGAGCTGAGGCCGAGGCCATCCGGAGCCAGCGCCCCGAGGTCTTCGTCGTGTCCACGGAAACCCAGATGACGCCGAACCGTTCAGCTCGACATTCCCACGCGCCACGGGACAGGGCTCCCGACCACCGCAGAGGGGGAGAACCTTGCACTTCCCGGACCGGATTGTGGTGTCCTGTCCTCATGTTCTCGATGATCCCGGCCCTCCGACAGCCGACGCCATGACCGATCCGGACACCACGTCCCGGGAATTCCCGGTGCCCGTCGAGCGGGTCATCACTTTCGTCGACGCAGCCGTGGCCATTGCGCTCACACTGCTCATCCTGCCTCTCATGGAGGAGCTCACCGGTCCCGCCGAAAGTCCCATGAGCACCGCGGACTTCCTGGCCCACAACTCGGACGCGCTCATTGCCTTCGCCATCAGCTTCGTCGTCATCGCCAATTTCTGGTTGGGCCATCATCGGCTCTACCAACACATTGCGTGGGAGTTCCCGGGGTTGTTCTGGACGAACATGGCATGGCTCATGACAATCGTCTTCCTGCCCGTCGCGACGGCGATGACCATCCGCGTCACAACCGATCGTCTCCAGTACGTGGTCTATATCGGAACCATGATTCTCACCTGCCTCGTACAGGCCGTGATGACCTGGCTGGCAGGCCACCACCCGGAATCGTGGCGCGAGGGGCACGAAGTTCAGCTCCGGGCAGTTTCCGATTCGATCAGCTTGGCCATCGGATTCGTCGTGGCGATGGCGGGGTCGGTGACCATCCCCCATGTCGGGTACTGGTCAATGTTCGTGCTGTTCGCGATCAGGCCACTGCGGAGCCTCGTCAACCGAAGTTCCCGCCCGCCCGGGCAGCGGGCCGGACGGGCACAGCCCCCTCGACAGCCGTGAGTCGCTCCGTGGTCTCCGACCTGACTCGGGGATCTCACAGGAACTCCCGGTCGGCAACCACTGTGTCGAGCTTGCCGCGAGATATCATGATCGCTGGTCCAAGTGGACGAAAGTCTGGGTGATCTCACACGCTCGCCTGGAATATCAGTAACGGAACGTTCGGGCTTCGGAACCCCTCACGTGGAATGCCATTCTGCGTCGGTTTACCACGGTCGAGGAGATGCTTCCCGATCAAGAGCCCGCCCTCGCCGTCCGCCGTCGCGTCTCCGCTTCGCGCTTCTGGTGCCAGTTGGGTTGCTCATGCCAGCAGGGTAACCGCCGATCTGGACAGCGGTTTGTGATCTACTGGACGGCAGTGTCGCTGACTTCAGTTTCGGCGTTTCACCTTGTCAGATGCCAGTATCTAGCACTTAACAGTGGTAAAGCTGGTTCTCTCCACATTCATGTGCTGCGGCATCGGCAGTCTCCCTTCAGCGGTTCAACTCCCATTGTGGAAAGCCCCGTGACACATCCATGTCGCAGGAAAAAACCCAGGGCCACGGACGCGCCCGGGTGTAGCGTCCAGAGGCAATCGCACATGATTCTTGGCGATACGCAGACACCTTGACCAAGGAGCACCCTTGCACATCTCCCGCCGCGCCAAGGAGACCGCACCCTTCTACGTCATGGAGGTTGCCGACCAGGCAACGGCCCTTGAAGAACAGGGCATCGACATCATCCATCTCAATGTCGGCGAGCCTGATTTCGGTGCTGCCCCGGCGGTGCTTGAGGCACTCCCCCGCATCGCGCATTCCTCGCTGGCCTACACCGGAGCGCTCGGGATACCGGAACTGCGACAGGCGATCGCCGGTTTCTATCGCACCAGGCACGGTGTCGGCATCGCTCCGGAAAGGATCGTTGTCACCTCCGGCGCCACCGGAGCACTGCTCCTGCTGGCGGCAGCATTGGTCGATCCTGGCGATGAGGTGCTGCTCGCCGATCCCACCTATCCGTGCAATGTGCAGATCCTCGCCGGTTTCGGCGCGGATGTGCGCCTGGTGCGGGCCGATGCGGCGCATCTGTATCAACTCGACAGCGCGCTGGTCCGGGACAACTGGGGCGCAAGGACGAAGGGCGCTGTGGTGGCCAGCCCGGCCAATCCAACCGGCAGTTGCATTCCCTTCGACGAGTTGGCGCCGCTCACGAGAACCGTGGCCGAGCGTGACGGTTGGCTGCTGTTCGACGAGATCTATCTCGACCTCACCGAGGGCGATGCGCCTGGCGGTTCACGGCCGAGCGTGCTGAGCGTCGACCCGCAGGCGCTGGTGGTGAACAGCTTCTCCAAGTACTTCGGAATGACGGGCTGGCGGCTGGGATGGGCTGTGGTTCCCGATGATCTGGTGGATCCCATCGAACGGCTCAGCCAGAACTTCGTGATCTGCCCCTCGGTGGTTGCCCAGAAGGCTGCCCTGGAGTGCTTCGAACCGGAGACACTGGCAATCTTCGATGCTCGCAGGGATGAGTTCCGGAAGCGTCGGGAAATCGTGCTGGCTGGACTCGAAGAAATGGGGCTGCCGGTTCCGGTGAAACCGGATGGGGCCTTCTACGCCTACTTCGACGTGTCGGGCACCGGGTTGGGCGCGGCAGAATTCTGTTCGCGAGCCCTGCACGAGGCCCATGTGGCGCTGACTCCGGGCAAGGATTTCGGGCCGGCAACGGCCGATACGCATGTCCGGTTCTCCTACTCCGTGGGACAGGATCAGTTGCGGGAGGCATTGGTCAGGCTCGGGGGTTTCGTCAAGAGCCTGTGCCCTGGCTGCTGATGCCATGCGTAGTCAGAGCAGGTGCTCTTGGGCCGCTCATGGACGCTGACTGGCATTCACATGACCCATACGAGGCCCTGATTCGCCACCGGCCACGATCTCGGCTAGAGTCATCCAGCGGATCATCCGTGATCCGGACGGGCTGTAGCGCAGCTTGGTAGCGCACTTGACTGGGGGTCAAGGGGTCGCAGGTTCAAATCCTGTCAGCCCGACGTTGTTGTGGTGTCTCAGGACATCCCGGACAGCCGGATCCACGATTTCGTGGGTCCGGCTGTTTGTCTTTTGGGCCATCTGGCGGAGCTTGCCACCGTGGGGCACGGGGCCCTCCGGGTTGGAGTGGGCCTTGGACAAGCCACATCCCATTCGGAGGTTCTCGTTCGTTCAGGCAGGCTCGCCGCTACCAACGTCCTGACCGGGTACAACCAGCCGGGCGACCTCGTCTGGGGATCAGGTTGTGGGTGCTCCTCGCTCGGTTCGGTCCGCGCGGGTGACGCGATAGCGGGTGCACACGAAGTCGCGGTTCCGTGCGGTGGCGACCAGTTCGAGTTGGAGGCTCCGCGGAAGCAGTGGCTGGCCTGCTCCGAGCGTGACTGGCGCATATTGCACCCACACTTCGTCGAGGAGTTCGGCGTCGGCGAACTGGCCTGCCACATCGCCGCCGCCCACGACCCAGATGTCTTTCTCCTTCGCGGAGGCCGCGATTCTGGGAAAGGCTTCGTGCACATCACCGTGGACAAGGCTGACGTTGGCTCCGTCGGGCAGAGAAAGTTTTCGATGCGTGAAGACCCAGGTCGGCTGTGCATACTCCCAGGTTTCCTGGTTCTTCAGTAGCCACTCGTACGTGGAACTGCCCATGACCAGCGCCCCGATGCCGTCCACGAACGCGGGATAGGCCATCGGGCCCTCCATGTCGAAGTCCTGCCGGAACAGCCATTCCAGAGAATGATCCCGGGTCGCGATGAAGCCGTCCAGACTCGACGCGGTGTAGAAATGCGTGGTCATCCACGGATTCTATGCGGAAGGCCAGCCATGCTCGAGCCATCCTCGTGGATGTCGGCGGACCCTCGGCCGTGCCGGACACAGAGACCCAGCACGTCCTTGATGCCGCCCCCGTCACCCCGTCGGCTCGCAGCCCTAGCTGGCGATGAAGTCGAGGATGTCACGGTCCAGTTGCTGCTGGTAAGCGCTGAAGATCCCATGCGGTGCGCCGGGATAAACCTTCAGAGTGCCGTGCTTCACGAGACCGATCGATTTCTGTGCCGCGTCCGCGAGGGGAACGATCTGGTCGTCGTCGCCGTGGGCGATGAGGATCGGCACGTCCAGCGACTTCAGGTCCTCGGTCTGGTCGGTTTCGCTGAACGCCTTGACACAGTCGTACGCGGCGGCGAGGTTCACAAGCATGCCCTGACGCCAGAAATCGCGGACCGCGCCCTCTGACCGCGCTGCGCCGTCGCGGTTGAAGCCGTAGAACGACTCTGCCAGGTCGAGGAAGAACTGGGAGCGGTCGGTGAGCACCCCGTTGCGGATACCGTCGAACACCTCGAGGGGGGTGCCCTCAGGGTTCGCGTCGGACTTGACCATGATCGGTGGTACCCCACCGACGGTGATCACCTTCGCGACGCGCCCGGCGCCGTGCCGGGCGGCATATCGGACCACCTCACCGCCGCCGGTGGAGTGGCCGATCACCACCACGTCCTCCAGGTCGAGGTGCTCGATCAGTTCCGCGAGATCCGCGGCGTAGTGATCCATGTCGTTGCCCGTGTAGGTGCTTGACGAGCGACCGTGCCCCCGCCGATCGTACGCGATCGCGCGATAGCCGGCGTCGGCGAACGCCTTCAGCTCGACCTGCCACGCGTCTGAGCTCAACGGCCATCCGTGGCTCAGCACGATCGGCTGTCCTGCGCCCTGATCGCTGTAGTACAGCTGAATTCCCTCGGAGGTGGTGAAGTACGGCATATCTCTCTCGCTCTCGGTCGGGGTGCGTGTGTCAGGAGACGAAGTACTTGACGAAGGCCGGCGCCGTGCTGGCGACCTCCGCCCAGCCGTGGTCGATCATCAGTGAGTGTTCCCGGTCCCAGCTGCTGGAGAGCTGCCACAGCCCGTGTATGAACACGACTGACGTCAAGCCAGATGCGTTTGCACGATCGATCTCATCAACTTCCTGAGCGGTGAGCGGCATGACAGCCTCCTGGGTTGCGGTTCACGCGGCACGCCTGCTCGGACGCAGAACCCGCGGTATCCGTAAGACCCCACGTAGATCGCCATCTACCTGGGTGGTGCGAGAATCCTCTCGTGACTGCTGCCCCTGTCGGTGTCGTTGGACGTGACGCATGGCTGGCCGCGTTCAATGCGCTCTGCGACGGCCTCGGAGTGGGACCAGCTCACTCGTCCTTCTGGGCGACCCGGATACGGGGAAGACTTTCCTCATCGATGAGTTCACAAACAGGGTACACGAGCAGTGGTTGCGGGGGTTGGGGATACGGTACGACCCCAACATTCCCGAAGCATGCCCATAGGCTCTGCGACGGCCACAACCGGCGCGCTCCGGGTCAGGCGAGCAGCGGACTCGAGGGGCGAATGACGTGGGCCCGAACCAGCAACAGATACACCTGGCAGCCCAGGCACAGCCCGACGAAGGCCTGCAGGAACGAGGCGATGATGAGAAAAGCTGTCAACACTGCCAGTCCATAGGGCACCCCGAACAGGTGCAACACGAGCCCAACGGTACTCAACACGAAACCCACCAGCAGCGCGAAGCGATGCGGGCGCGGGTCATCCACCTGGGGCTTGCCATGTAGCAGGGGTCGGATCAGGGTGCGGAACACGACCGCGAATGGGTGGGCGCCGTTACCGAAGAACGTTCCCGCTCCGAACGAAAGCCACAGCACGAACAGCAGGATGAATTCTGGGCTCAGCACCCGGGCACCCAGCGAGGCCTCGATCGGGCGGAGCAGGGCGATGACAAATGTGACGATCGCAAGAACGAACGTGTATCCCCCGACATATCTCGGGGCGCGCGTATCGATCGGCTTGGGAGTGGCCCTTGCGTTCGTGGGATGTTCGGTGTCAGGCATGTGGTTCCTTTCAATCACGATCGGGTTTCGACACCGGGTGACGGGGTCAAGAGGTCGTCGAGCACGGACCTCAGCTCAGGGAGCCGTGGGGCACCGCCGAAGCGGGTCACGAGGCGCCCTGTCGGGTCCAGGACGAACACGGTCGGGGTCTGCAGGATGTGAAGACGGGTCGCGAGATCGCGATCTTCGGTCAGGTCCACGTCGACATAGCCCAGGCCGTCGCGTTCCTGGGTGAGTTTCTTCAGCAGGCGCCGCGTCGAGGGGCAGGTCGTACAGAACTGGGTGGAGAACTGCACCAGTGTCGCTCCGGACGCGACCTCGTGAAGTCCAGGCAGATCTCCCGGGTGAAACACGGAGCCGTCGGATGCGCGACGTCGACCCTGACTTGACCGTAGGATGACGCCGAGGGCGGCTGCTACCGCGATCACACCGACGGTGATCAGCACGGCTGTCAAGGCGTTCACGACAACAATTTACTCCCCCAGTACGGATGGGGGCTCGTCCGACCGGGCATACTCGGCAGCTCTGGCACTCCTGGCGCCGCTGCGGGAGCTCGGGCCAGGAACCGCGTGGGACAGGTCCTGGTGCGCAGTCTCCGCCCAGCCCTTGAAAAGTTGACCGGTCGAGGTCTCCGTGAAGCGATCTGTGACATGGAGGGCATCGGGTCCGACACGACTGCTGGCGCACAGCTGTCGCCGAGTCAACACCCCCCGTCGTCATTCTTCCCGCGACGGACGCTGGCACCGGCGCGTCATCGCTACCCACCAGCTTCTCGAGGACAAGCCACGACCCCGGCCGTCCCGGACAGCCGGACCTACAAGAACATAGGTCCGGCTTTCTGCTTCTTGGGCGTGGTCCGGATGTGTTCATTCCGAA
Organism: Propionibacterium sp.; assembly: GCF_047719395.1. Lineage (NCBI taxonomy): Bacteria > Bacillati > Actinomycetota > Actinomycetes > Propionibacteriales > Propionibacteriaceae > Propionibacterium > Propionibacterium sp. The sequence goes on along the minus strand of NZ_JBDNTB010000045.1, from coordinate 3,032 downwards.
GGTTTCCGCAAGATCAACTGAGCTTCGTCCGGCACCAGCGTTGACGTAGGTGTCGTGAGCACTTCAGACCGTGTGGTCAACGGAACACTTCAGGCGGTCCACAGCGTCCCTGTTGCGCTCGATGTACCCGGTCCCAGCAAGCGTGCACCAACAGATCCGATAGGCAGGGCTGTCCTTGCCAGCCACTACGGTGAGACCCAAAACCATCGAACAACTGAACAACGCGCCCCAGATGCAGGAGACGAACAGATGACACCGAACACGAAGGAGGCCCAGCGGGCCGAGCTGCACAAGACGATCTGGCGGATCGCGAATGACCTGCGGGGCAGCGTCGACGGCTGGGACTTCAAGACGTATGTGCTGGGCATGCTGTTCTACCGGTTCATCTCCGAGAACCTCGCGATGTACGTCAACGACGGGGAGCACGAGGCCGGCGATCCGGACTTCGACTACGTTGACCTCCCCGATGCTCAGGCCGAATCGGCGCGGCGTGACATCGTCTCCGAGAAGGGATTCTTCATCTATCCCTCGCAGCTGTTCGTCAACGTCCGCGAGAATGCGCCGCACGACGTCAACCTCAACGAGACCCTCCAGCGGGTGTTCACCAACATCGAGGCGTCGGCGGTGGGCACCGCAAGCGAGAACGACCTCAAGGGCCTGTTCGACGACCTCGACGTCAATAGTTCGAAGCTCGGCAACACCGTCGCGCGCCGCAACGAGAAGCTGGTGAAGCTGCTGGATGCGATCGGGGATCTGCCGCTGGGTGAGTTCGGAGACAACGCGATCGACCTGTTCGGGGACGCCTACGAATTCCTCATGACGATGTATGCCTCCCAGGCGGGAAAGTCCGGTGGTGAGTTCTTCACGCCCCAAGAGGTCTCCGCACTGCTGACCCGGATCACGGTGGTCGGGAAGACGAGTGTCAACAAGGTGTACGACCCGGCGTGCGGGTCGGGTTCGCTGTTGCTGAAGTTCGCGACAGTGCTCGGCAAAGACAAAGTGCGGTGTTTCTTCGGGCAGGAGATCAACCTGACCACCTACAACCTCGCCCGGATCAACATGTTCCTGCACAACATCAACTACGAGCATTTCGACTTGGCCCTAGGCAACACCCTCACCGAGCCGAAGCACTGGGACGAGGAGCCGTTCGAGGCGATCGTGTCAAATCCGCCCTATTCGATCCACTGGGACGGGGACGCGAACCCCCTGCTCATCAACGATGAGCGCTTCGCACCGGCCGGGGTGCTGGCGCCGAAGTCGAAGGCCGACCTGGCGTTCACGATGCACATTCTCTCGTGGCTGGCAGTCAACGGCACCGCGGCGATCGTCGAGTTCCCCGGGGTTCTCTACCGCGGCGGCGCGGAACGCAAGATCCGCAAATACCTGGTGGACAACAACTACATCGACACCGTGATCCAGCTGCCACCCGACCTGTTCTTCGGCACCACGATCGCGACCTGCGTCATCGTGCTGAAGAAGTCCAAGGCAGACAATTCGATCCTGTTCATCGACGCCTCGGACCAGTTCCAGCGCGGTGGCAACAAGAACAAGCTCACACCGGAGAACCAGAAGCACATCCTCGACGAGTTCACCGCCCGCGCCGACGTGAATCACGTGGCGAAGCTGGTGCCCAACGAGCAGATCGCCGGCAACGAGTACAACATTGCGGTGTCCTCCTACGTCCAACCCGAGGACACCCGCGAAAAGATTGACATCAAGGAGCTCAACGCCGAGATCGCCCGGATCGTGACCCGCCAGCAGGAGCTGCGCATCTCGATTGACGAGATCGTCGCCGATTTGGAGGGCTCGAGATGAGCGCGATGCCGACTTGGGATCAGTTCATGGTGCCCGCGCTTCGAGTCCTCGTCAGCGTTGGGGCCTCCTCGCGCCGAGAAATGTACGAACTTGTTGCAGTTGATACCGGTCTGACCGAGGAACAGAAGTCAGAACTTCTGGCGTCAGGCCAAACCAAATATCAGAACCGAATCGGATGGGCTCTGAGCAACCTGACGAAGGCCAAACTCCTCTCCCGCCCGGTCCGAGCTACCTACGCGATAACCGACCTCGGACGACAGATGCTCAACCAGCACCCGGCGGCGATCACCAAAGCAGATCTCCGCTTGGTCCCAGGTTACGAAGAACCGCACAAGACCAAGCCCACCTCGAGTGTTCCCGTGGAACCTATTGATGCGCAGGAGCCAGCGCTTGACCCAGTTGAACAGGTCGAAGAAGGCATCGCCCGGATCAACGAGCAAGTTGGATCGGAAATCCTCGAGCACCTGACCGCGCAAGAGCCAGCCTTCTTCGAGCGTGTAGTCGTCGACCTCATCGTCGCCATGGGATATGGCGGGCAAGACGCCAAGGCTGTCCGCACTCAGCTCACCAATGACGAGGGAATCGACGGGGTCATTGACGAGGACGTCCTGGGACTTAGCAGCGTCTACGTGCAGGCCAAGCTCTACGCGCTCGGCCGCTCGGTACACCGCCCGGAGGTGCAGGCATTCGTCGGCGCACTGCACGGCAAACGCGCCAATCAAGGAGTTTTTTTCACCACTGGACATTTCAGCAGTGGCGCCCACACCTACGCCCGCGCTATCCAGGACCGCGTCGTCCTGATCGATGGGGATAGGCTCGCCCGCCTGATGATTCGCTACCGCGTCGGTGCCCAGACCGTGCGCACCGTGTCGATCGTCAAGACAGACGAGGACTTCTTCGAATGAACCGGATTGATGATCTGATCGCAGAACTCTGTCCGAGTGGAGTGAGGTACGCCGCCCTCTCGGCGATCGCAAACTATTCCACCACGCGCGTAGATGCCTCGGAGCTTGACGAGACTTCGTTCGTGGGTGTGGACAATCTTGTCGCGGACAAGGGCGGACGAGTGGATGCGAGCTATCTGCCGAACACGACACGTCTGACGGCCTACCTGCCTGGAGATACTTTGCTGGGTAACATCCGCCCCTATCTCAAGAAGGTATGGCGGCTCTTCACGATTGAGGGTGTAGTTGGGGTCTGAATCCTCCGGCCTCGAG
>NZ_JBDNTB010000044.1:0-24983 GCF_047719395.1 Propionibacterium sp. | reverse complement strand
CCCGCGGCGCGCCGCCCCCCCCCCCCGCCCCCCGCGCCCCCCCCCCCCCCCCCCCCCCGGGGGGGCGGCCCCCCCCCCCCCCCCCCCCGCCGCCCGCCGCCCCCCCCCCCCCCCCCCCCCCGACAATGGCAGTCAACGGTCAGTGCTGAAGGTTCTGGCAGTAGATGCTGGGCAGCACCGAGTAGAGCGCTGCGCACTGCACCAGATCGTCCTTCCATTGGATCTCGTTCGGGGAGTGAGCCTGCTCCTCCATGCCGGGGCCGAAACCGACGCCGGGAATGCCGTGCCGGCCGGCGGTGGCCACCAGATTGGTCGAGAAGGTCCACTTGTCGACCTTGGGCTCGCCGAACAGCTTGCGGTGGGCCTCGATGGTGGCCTGCACGTGCGGGTCGGATTCATCGTTGACCCAGGTCGGGAAGAAGCACTCCTGGCCGTACTCGACGCCCGTCCAGGCCTTCGACTTGTAGTCGTACATGCTCACCGTGGCGCCGAACTTCTTGACGCTCGGCAGCGCCTCGATCTCGGCGATGGCGCCCTGCCAGGTCTCGCCAGCGGTGAGACGGCGATCCAGCGAGATCCAGCAGCCGTCGGCCACCGCGCAACGCGAGGGGCTGGACGAGAAGATCTCGGAGGTCGTGACAGTGCCCTTGCCCAGGAAGGGGTCGACGTGCAGCTTGGCGTTGAGGTCGCGTACGTCGAGCAGGATCTCGGCCATCTTGTAGATGGCATTCTCGCCGCGCTCAGGGGCAGAGCCGTGGCAGCTGATGCCGGACACCTCCACCTTGATCTCCATGCGACCGCGATGACCGCGGTAGACCGCATGGTCGGTGGACTCGGTGCTCACGATGAATTCGGGCTTGATGCCCTCCTCCTCGATGAGGTACAGCCAGCACAGGCCGTCGCAATCCTCTTCCTGCACGGTGCCGGACACCATGTAGGTGTACTGGTCGTTGAGCAGGCCGAGGTCCTTGGCGATCTTGCCGCCGTAGACGGCCGACACGACGCCGCCGAGCTGATCGGAACTGCCGCGGCCGCCGATGTGAACATCGTCCTCGTAGCCCTCGAAGGGGTCGAAGGTCCAGTTGTCAGGATTGCCGACGCCGACGGTGTCGATGTGTCCGTCGAAGCAGATGAGGTGGGGGCCGTTGCCCAGGTAGCCGAGGGCGCTTCCCAAGCCGTCGATCTCGGTGCGGTCGTAGCCGAGCTTGTTCATCTCGGCGATGATCAGCTTGGCCTTGGCCTCCTCCTGGCAGCTGGTGCCCTTGTTGAGGATCAGCGCCCGCAGGAATGCGGTCATGTCGGCGCGGTAACCCTCTGCTGCGGCCTTGACCTTGTCGTAGTCGATGTCTGTCATGTGTGACTCCTGACGTGATGGATGGGAGGCGGAAGAACGGTTCGCGATCAAACGACTTGCTGCGAACCTGAGTGGTTGTGTGCTCTGAACGGTGCTGGGTGGTGGACGAGCCCGAGCGCACCAGGTGCGTCGATGATCAGTGGGACCAGCGCGGGGTGTCCCGCTTCCACAGCTCTTCGAGCTTGGCGATGGGGTGGGGCTGCTTCATCAAGAAGATCATCGCGGCGATGGCATAGGGCTTGTTGCTGGCCTGGCGGTAGAGCTGGGTGCGGTAGCGGTCGAAGACCGAATTGGCCACCTCTCCGTGCTCGCAGCTCAGGCCACTGATGTCGGCAGGCAGTGGGTGCAGGTAAAGAGCCTTGCCATCCCTGGTGGTGGCCATCAGCTCCTCGGTGGTCTCCCAATCCATGTGCTCAGCATTCTGGGCCAGCAGGCGCTGCTCCAGGTCGTCGATGCCCTGGGTGTCGCCCCGGGCGTACAGCTCGGTACGAGTCTCCATGGCGGCGTAGGGAGCCCAGCTCTTCGGGCAGACGACGTCGGCGTCCACGAAGGCGTCCTGCATCGAGTTGGTGACGGTGAAGCTGCCACCGGAAGCCTCGGCATTCTTGGCGGCGATGTCCTGCACATCGCCCATCACCTCGTAGCCCTCGGGATGGGCGAGCACGACGTCCATGCCGAAGCGTGTCATCAGACCGATCATGCCCTGCGGCACCGACAAGGGCTTGCCATAGCTGGGCGAGTAGGCCCAGGTCATGGCCAGCTTCTTGCCACGCAGGTTCTCCAGGCCGCCCGACTCGTGGATCACGTGCAGCAGGTCGGCCATGGCCTGCGTCGGGTGGTCGATGTCGGACTGCAGGCTGATCAGATTGGGGCGCTGCTCCAGTACCCCGGCCTGGAAACCCTCGTCCACGAAGCGGGCGTAGTCCTGCATGTAGGTATGGCCCTTGCCGATGTACATGTCATCGCGGATGCCGATGACATCGGCCATGAAGCTGATCATGTTCGCTGTCTCGCGCACCGTCTCACCATGCGCGACCTGCGACTTGCCCTCGTCGAGGTCCTGCACCGCCAGGCCGAGGAAATTGCAGGCGGACGCGAAGCTGAAGCGGGTTCGGGTGGAGTTGTCGCGGAACAGTGACACACCGAGACCGGAGTCGAAGATGCGGCAGCTCTTGTTGTTCTCGCGCAGCGCCCGCAGAGCGTCCGCCACGGCGAGAACTGCCTTGAGCTCAGCCTCGGTCTTGTCCCAGGTGGCCAGGAAATCATCCTGGTGGAGACCTGCGAAATCGAGGCCTTGCAGTTTTGCGATCTGCTCACGAAAATCCACAGCAATTGCTCCTCGGTCATGGTGGGCGGCGACACATCAGGAGACCTGATGCCAGCACCACCAGCCTGCTTTTACATTGCAGACAGTATCACTGACTATGCCTAAAGTCTAAGGTCGTTCAGATAATGCCCTTCAAAATCTGCCCAGACTCTATGATGTCTGCATGCCGAGTGACCGCCATCCCCAATCCCGCGAGGACGCCGCAGCGATACTCGCCAGCGCACCGTCGATCCTGTCCAAGGTGGCGGCGTTCGTGCAGTTCGAGGGCGATGGCGCCGACATCGACTGGGCCAAGGTCGCGGAACTTTCAAGGAAATCCCTGTTCAGCAGCGAACAACGCGCCTTCCTGGGCATCTGCGCCGACATCGCAGGCATCAACCCCGGGGGCGCAGACCAGGAGGGGACCTTCGGTGCTCGATGGGAGGCCCTGGACTCACAGCACCAGTCGATGATCGCGAGCGTGCTGACGGCGAGCGCGCAGACCAAGAATGCAAATGAACGGGCCCAATGGGCACGGCTGGGTTTCAGCCGCGATGGTGAGGTGGCTGAGGACGCTCGTGGACGCAATGTTGTACGAGTTCGTCTGAATGCCGACCACCCGGCCGTCACCAATGACGCGCTGGGCCGCGAGCGGGTGGGCTTCCGCGAGGGCGCCGGCAGCCGCGAGCTGTGGCTGCGCGGGCGCGGCGTGTGGCGCATGCAGGCCGACCGAGTGATGGCCAGTCGCTATCTGCTCATCGCGCATGCGGGCATCGTCCGGATGGTCGGCACGATCGACGGCATCAGCATCCATGGCGACCGGCTGGCCATCGTCGGCACCCCCTTGCCTGGACATCCGCTGATCGGCAAGCCGGATCCCCTCGACAACGCATCCCAGAATCCAGTGGCCTACGGCACCCTCGACCTCGGCTGAGATTCGGTTGAGTGAGATGGCGTCCCGCCGTGCAGACGACCACACCGCGGGCGGCAGCTCCACGACACATGTCCTCGGTGTCGTGCTCGCCGCCGGTGCGGGGCGACGGATGGGCGGGCCCAAGGCTCTCGTCGGACCGCTTGCCAGTGGCACCAGTCTCTCGGGGAGGGAGGGCAGCACACACCCCTGTGAGCACATCAGCGGGGTGAGTCCCCTGGAAAGGGTCTGCGGCTGGGTGCACCAAGCAGGTGTCGACACCGTGCTGGGCGTGATCGGCAGCCACGCAGATCAGGTGCGCGCGGTCGTGCTGGCGCGGCCATGGCTGGTACTCGTCGAAGCAACTGCCTGGGCCGAAGGGATGGGGGCATCTCTGAGGGCGGGTCTGCAGGCGGCATCAGAATGCGGGGCGGACGCGGTACTCGTCACGCTCGTCGATCTGCCCGATGTCCGCACCCCGGTCTACCGCCGATTCCTGACCGAGACGCGCCTGCAGACGAACACCCTGGCCAGAGCGAGCTTTCATGGCACGCCAGGACACCCGGTGCTGATCGGGCGGAAGTGGTGGCCGCTGGTCACCGACAGTGCTCAAGGCGACCAGGGCGCGCGAGCAGTGTTCGCGAATCACCCGCATGTGCTGGTGGAGTGCGGAGATCTTGCCACCGGCCGCGATGTCGACACCCCACAGGGTTGATCACGCCCCCTCCACCCGATGTGCCGCAGCGGCGCGACACCGAACCCGCTGATTCGGCACCCCGGGGTTCATCGGTGCCGCCGGATCTGCGGCCTCAATCCGCTGCCACTGCTCCCGCACAGCCCCGGCTTCGGATCCATCGACGCCGCACTGCTCTAGCTGCCCTGGTAGGTGGAATACGCGAAGGGGCTCAGCAGCAGCGGAATGTGATAGTGCGGCCTGCTGTCATTGATCCGGAAATCGATGCTGACCTCCGGGTAGAGCGTGGGGGCACCGAAGGATGCGAAATAGTCCCCAGTCGCGAACACGAGCCGGTACTGTCCCGGCGCAAGATCAGCAGCCACTTCTGCCACCCGGCCGTCGGCGTCGGTCGTGCCGAGCGCGATCTCGGCGCCGTGCTGGTCATCGAGCCTCACTGCGACACCCTGCGCGGGAATGCCGCGCACGGCGTCGAGCACATGGGTCGACAGACCGGCCATGGATTTCGCCTCCGTCTTCACCGGGGTCACGAGCCGCTCCTCGAGCTCGAAGACCCTCAGCATCGTGATGGCCGCCAATTCCCGGGAGATCTCGGCGCGCTCCGCGTCCTCGTCATTGCCAAGACGCCGGTCCCCCTCGGCGAGAATCTCCTCGGCGCTGCGGCCGGCAGCCCGGATCAGAAAGACATGCCCGAACTTCTCCTCGTACCGTCGATTCATCTCGACGATACGGCGGTGCAACAGGTCATCCGGATCTGAATTCGCAGCCTGTTCGTGTCGGGAGAATTCAGCGGCAAGCCCCGCATTTTCGGGGATTTCCCCGATCCTGGGATGCGAGGCAAGGGCTGTCTCGATCTCGCTCCAGGTCAGCGGAAAGGCGCACACCGCGGCAGCAGCGAGCGACTCGGCCTGGTCGAACGGCCAGGAAGCCATGACCTCGTCGACCCAGCGCCGCACCGCCAAGGCCGCCAACAATGCCGCCCGGAGCTTGTCCTCGTTGTCGAGGACAGGTTCTCCCACCATGTCTGATCACCTCCGGAAACTGATCACGGACAGAACACCCGTGCCCGCGCCGTACAACACTGCGCGGAACCGACTTTGTCAACCTGTCGGGCGCGCTCGGAGCGGCGGCCTGGCAGGCTGTACAGGGGTCAGAGCCCGCGAGCGACGGCTGCACCGGCAGCGAGCCAGGCCCGCTTCGTCCGGGGGTCGAGTGCGTCGTAGCGCAGCACGCCACCGACCATGGCCTGGTCGAAGGGGATCGTCACGACCTCACGGGACAGTTCATCGAAGCCGTCCACGACGCGCCTGATGTCATGCGAGGTGGCCCTGGAATCGGCCTGCGTGACAATGGTCACTGCATCCTTGGCGAGACCTGCGGAGTGGGCATCGCGCCCGGCCAGCGCCTCCAGCAGCAGGGCGCCCGCCTCGGCATGGTCATCGCGAGTACTCGTGACCACGACGATCTCGTCGGCAAGGTCGATCATCCGGCGCCACATCGGATCGGACTCGTCATTGCCGGAATCGATGAAGACCATCCGGTAGTACTTCGTCGCGACGGTGTGAATGGCATCCACATCCATCGGCCCGACGCGCTGCTCCTGAGCAAGCGCCATCGGCTTGGAGCGCAGCACATCGAAACGATCGCGTACCTGGTGATGAACGAAATGCTCCAGGTCGGCGGACTGGGCCTCCCTGCTCAGCAGACCACCGATCTCAGGCAGAAGATCGAGCAGGGTGGCATCGTGATCGCCCTGTTCGGTACGCCAGCCGAGCGTGCCACGGGTCTGGTTGTTGTCCCAGGCGAGCACCCCGGAACCACCGAAACGTGCAAACACGGCCGACAGCAGGACTGTGGTGGGAGTCTTGCCCGCACCGCCCTTGCCGTTGACGATCGCGATCGTGCGCGGCCCGTTCCAGTGCTGGCTGACGGTCAGGATGTCCTCGCGTTCAGAGCGCTCATCGGCACCCGGCGCCAGGTGCATGCCCAGATGCCGATTCATGGTGCCTCGCCAGCCCCACACTGCGGGTAGCTCAACATCCTCCTCGACCAGGAAGGAACGGCGCGCTGAGGTGGGCGGCGTTGCTTCCTCGTCGGTGTCGTCCTCGTCGGTGTCGCCGGTGTTCGTCAATGCGCGGACGCGGCGCGGCTGGTCCTCTTCGGGAACGGGCGCTAGCTCCATGTCGTGATCACTTCCGTCAATCCGATAGTGCTTCTGGCCCAGCGGGCTCACCACCAGCAGATGGTACTGCGTGGCGTCCCGGCGAGCCGCAGCGCTGGCCTCCTGGATGGCCATCCGAACAGCAGCGTCAATCCCAGCAGCCGCCATCTCCGACCGATGGCCGTTCATGGTCATCGTGAGATTCGCCTGGCGATCGATCAGGGCGAGCTGGACGATCTCCGTCGATCCGAGCACTCCCATCGAATTCAGGTCGGTTCCCGCAGGCCCCTGCCTCGTCTCACTCACGTGATCTCCTCCGGAATTGCCACATCGCAGCGGCACCGCGCCCTGCCGTTCAAGACTGTCACGCCTGCCACCCGACGCATCGTCGTGTTCACCAACGCCGGGTTCATCGATGCAGCGGTGAGCATCTGGCAACCAACACCACCCTCGTGATGACCAGGGCCGGTTTTCAGCTGCACCGAATTGGCACGGCAGGATCGCTGCCGGGTTCCTGCCACAATGGGGCCCATGGCCGCGATTCCCGCCGCGCACACCCAGCGCGGACGTCCCATCAGTCCCGCTCTGCCCCGTCAGGTATGGCGATCAGCAGCAATCGGGGCCGGAAATCTCGCGGCATGGGCCTCTCGCAGGACAGGACGCGGCAGCGGTGCATCCATCCGCGGGCAGGTGATCACCAAGCTGTATCCCGATGCATTCACCGAACTCGTGGCCGGACGGCGAATCGCCGCGATCTCGGGCACCAACGGCAAGACGACGACCACCCATCTGCTGACAGCTGCGCTGCGCGCCTGGGTGGATGACCCCACCGACGTCGTCACCAACGCCGACGGTGCCAATCTGCGCGAAGGCATCGCCTCAGCGCTGTCCCAGCAGGTGCACGCACCCATCGCGATCCTGGAGACCGACGAGCAGATCGTGCCCGCCATGGTGAGGGCCGGGCATCCCGAGGTGCTCGTGATGCTCAACTTCAGCCGCGACCAGCTCGATCGTCACCACGAGATCAAGTCACTGGGCAAGAAGTGGCGCGATGCCCTCGCCGAAGCCGGTGGAAAAGGTCCCGTCGTGGTGGCCAACATCCACGATCCGCTGGTCACCTGGGCCGCTGAGGCTGCTCAGCACACGATCTGGGTGGACATGGGCATCGGCTGGACGCAAGATGCGGCACTGTGCCCCAACTGCGGCACCGTGCTGCGCTATGGCGGTGACAACGGCTGGTCCTGCCCGGGCTGCATGATGGCACAGCATCCGGCTGATTTCTCCGTGAGCGGCGACCAGGTCACCGGCCCCCATGGTGAGCAGTGGCTGCTCGATCTGGCCGTTCCCGGGCGATTCAACCGCGGCAATGCCACCTGCGCGCTGGCCGCGGCGATTGTGATGGGCGTCGACCCGGCCGTCGCGGTGCAGGCGATGTCCACCGTGAGGGCCCCTGCCGGACGCTTCTCCACCGGGCACTTCGGTGAGACCACGGCACGGCTGCTGCTGGCGAAGAATCCCGCCGGCTGGGCCGAATCGCTGCTGGTGATGCAGTCCGACCCGGTGGTCCTGGCCATTGACTCAGCCATCGCGGACGGCACCGATGTGAGCTGGCTGTGGGATGTGGAGTACGAGCAGCTGGCCGGGCGCCACGTGGTGTGCACCGGGCCCCGCGCCCAGGACCTGGCTGTGCGGCTGTCCTATGCCGGCGTGGAGCACTCGATCGTGCCCTCGCTCACCGAGGCCATGCATGCGCACTACGACCATCCGGTCGATGTGCTGGCCACCTACACGGCCTTCCTCCACCTCTGCAGAATGGGCGGCGTGACATGGTGAACTCCCCAGTCAAGATCGTGGTGGTCTACCAGAGCCTGCTGGGCATCTACGGCGACCGTGGCAATGCCATGGTGCTCACAAAGCGGCTGAGCCTGCGCGGCATCGATGCCGAGATGGTCATGGTGGAGCCCGGAGAGCCGGTCCCCACCGATGGCGCGGTCTACCTGCTCGGTGGCGGTGAGGACCTCGCCCAGGTGGCCGCGGTGAACGCAATGCGCGCCGACGGGGGCATCTTCCATGCCCTCGACATGGGCGCCGTGCTCTTCGCGGTGTGCGCCGGATACCAGATCGTCGGAAATTCCTTCACGGTCGGCGACAAGGACGAGACCATCGAGGGCCTCGGCCTGGTGGACGCGACAACCACCAGGGGCACGGTGCGCGCGGTCGGTGAGATCCTCACCCACTGGACCTCCCCTGACGGCGTCGATGTGCTGCTGTCCGGTTTCGAGAATCACGGCGGCTACACCACCCTGGGACCCTCGGCGAGACCTCTGGCCCACGTCGAGCTCGGTATTGGCAACTGCGGGGACGGCACCGAGGGTGCCGTGCAGGGCCATGTGGTCGGCTCCTACCCGCACGGCCCGAATCTGGCGCGCAATCCCCAGTTCGCGGACTGGCTGCTGGAAACCGCTCTGGATCGTCGTCTCGGCCCCCTGCCCGACGAGCAGCTCAACCAGGAATTGGCGACGCTGCGCGAGCAACGCATCGCGGTGGTCCGGCACTCGAAGAATCTCGCGGAAGACACCCGCTGGCTGGGTGCGCGGCCCTGACCGCAGGCCTCACGACATGATGAACCACGACATCTAGAAAGGGGTCCCGATCATCCGGGACCCCACTGTCATGGCTCCTCACCGGGGAAACGGAAAACCCCCACCCGGATGGTCCGGATGGGGGTCGGGTGCAGTGCGCCGCCAGGGACTCGAACCCTGAACCCGCTGATTAAGAGTCAGCTGCTCTGCCAGTTGAGCTAGCAGCGCGTGCGTCAAAAAACTATAGCCCTACCGCCCAGCACCGCCAAATCGGCGGACTGCCTCACAGGTAGAGCCCGGCGCCGCCACCGTCGAGGTGCTCGTCAGCCACGGCGTGCAGGTCGCGCTCGCGCAGCAGGATGAAGGTCTTGCCCCGCACCTCGACCTCCGAGCGATCTGACGGGTCGAACAAGACCCTCTCCCCCACGCTCACCGAGCGCACACTCGGCCCGACGGCAACGACATGCGCCCAGGCCAGCTGATGGGCGATCTGCACCGTCGACGGGATGAGAATCCCGCCTTCGCTGCGACGTTCACCCGAGTCATCGTCCATCGAGACGAGGACACGCTCGTGAAGCATGCGGATCGGCAGGTCGCGCGACTGCGACGCGGTGCCGTCGGATGCAGTGCGGCCGAAGCCAGCACCGCGAGATGCGGAGCCGTGAGACCCTTCGGCTTGTTCAGCCACCGAAGACCTTGCGTGCGAACAGACGGCCCATTCCGCGAAGCGATGCGGTGAGCACGACAACACCGGTCACAGCCAGTGCCCCAGTACCGATCCGGTCCCAGCGAGGGCCACTCTCGTCGTAGACAATGCCCACGATCGACGACTTGATCTCCTGAGCCTTCTCCTTGGCCTCCGTCTTGACGGTCGTCACAGCCTTGCGCTTCAGGGCGGTCGGATGAACCTCGGCGACCAAGCCCTCGATGTTCTGGTTGAGACGCATCCTGTTGGACGCAAGGTCTGCGCGAAGCCGGTTGATGTCTGAGTCCTGCTTGGCCACGGAATCCTCCACTCGCTGAGGGTCATCACCGGCGGAAGCCCGCACTCCGATGACTTCTGATCGGTGGGATCAGCCTATTCCTCCCGCACCACCGGGAGCTCTACGGGTAACAGCGCATCGTGCCGCCTGGTGAATCACGTCACCCTGAGGAACAGCGGCTGCCTTGTCGGTACCATGACCTACGCTGTGAGCATGACTCAGCTGTCCGCGGGGAATGTTGCCCCGCAATTCGCGTTGCCGGATGCCAATGGCAGGATCGCCGGGCTGGCCGATCACCCGTCGCAGACGGTCATTGTCTACTTCTACCCGGCCGCGATGACGCCCGGTTGCACCATCCAGGCCATCGACTTCTCTGCCTCGCTGGACGACTTCGCGAAGGCCGGCATCGCCATCATGGGAATCTCGCCCGACCCCGTCGAGAAGCTGCAGAAGTTCACCGAGAAGAAGGGCCTACGCGTCACCCTGCTGGCAGACCCCGGGCACACCGCCATCGACGCCTATGGGGTGTGGGGCACCAAGAAGCTGTACGGGAAGGAGATCGAGGGGCTCATCCGCTCCACCTTCATCGTGGACGTCGACGCCGAGGGAAGGGGCGTCGTGCGTGAAGCCCAGTACAACGTGCGTGCCGCAGGTCACGTCGACCGGCTGCGCAGGCAGCTCGGCATCCCCGACCCGGTGGCGAGCCGAACCCGTTAGCCGGTGCCAGTTCAAGAACACCTCATGTGGGCAGCGATTTCGCGACCCTCACCTGAAAGCGCGGGATCGCTACACTGATCGCGCCCGCCGGAGTGGTGGAATTGGCAGACACGCAGGATTTAGGTTCCTGTGCCGCAAGGCATGAGGGTTCGAGTCCCTTCTCCGGTACGGACGAATGAGCCGAGAGCAGCGAGTGACGCAGTCGATGGCTCGAGTGGTTGCAGCCGGACCACCGGGCAAGACCGACGAAGGCCATCAGTGAGCCTTCGACATCTGCAACCAAGATGCCCGCCATGCCGACGCATGCACCATGCCTGTCATGACGTTGAAGGGGGCAGCCCGAGCGGGTTGACTGGCCGGCATGGACGTGCTCATCCTCGGTGGCTCCTCGCTGGCCAGAGAATTGGCCACTCAGCTGCACGATGAGGGCCTGGACGTCACCACCTCGCTGGCTGGGCGAACTCTCTCTCCGCGTCCGCTTCCCGGCACCGTGCGGGATGGCGGCTTCGGTGGCGCCGACGGTCTGGCGCAATGGCTGAGTGAGGAACGGCCGCGCTGCGTGGTCAATGCCGTACACAGCTTCGCCGCTGCGATGTCTGATCACGCCGTACGCGCCTGCCGAGCCAGCGACATCCCTTTGGCGAGGCTCGAAAGACCCAGCTGGCACGATCTCTCCGAATCAGCGCACTGGAACTGGGTGACCAGCCATGATGCCGCCGCCGCAGCTCTGGCAGACATCTCCGGCCCCCTGCTGCTCACCGTCGGGCGCCAGGCCACAGCGCACTACCTCTCGCTCGGCGCACGCGACGTGACTCATCGGGTCATCGACCCACCCGCGCAGGCCCTCCCCACGGGATGGCACCTCATCACCGCCCGGGGGCCCTACACACTCGAGGGCGAACGCGAACTCATGGATGCCCCGGGGCACCGCATCGCCGCACTGGTCACCAAGGATTCAGGTGGCAGCGAACCTGATCCGAAACTCGTGGTCGCAGAGGAGATCGGTGCCGTGGTCGTGATCGTGGAACGCCCGCCGGAACCCTCGGAGGTCCCCCAGCTGCGGAGCGTCGGGCAGGCTGCCGATTGGGTCCATGCTGCTCTCGGGCGGCCGATAGGCTGGAAATCGTGACTTGTGATCCCAGCGCACGCCTTCTGGGCACAACGCCCGGTCTTGACGAACAGCACTATGCGCATGACGGCCTGATCACCAAGCATGCGGTGCGGGCGGTGGTTCTGGCTGCGCTGAGGCCCTTGCCAGGGCAGCTGTTGTGGGATCTGGGCACCGGCGCCGGATCAGTGGCCGTGGAATGGTGCAGGACCGACCCCAGCTGCCGCGCTGTCGGTGTGGAGCAGAAGCCGGAGCGAGCCGAGCGAGCGCGCCTCAATGCGCGCAATCTCACGCTTCCCGGCCAGGTGGAAGTGCGCCTGGCAGATTCCCAGGAGGCATTGGCAGGGCTCCCCGCGCCTGATGCGGTCTTCATCGGCGGAGGTGTGGACGAACCCCTGGTCGGCGACATCATTGATGCGCTCCCCGAGAACGGGCGCCTGGTGGCCACAGCGGTCACCTTGGAAGCAGAGCTGATTCTGGGCGGCTGCCATCTGCACCACGGTGGCGAACTCAGCAGAATCAGCGTCGAGAATGCTGACCGGATCGGGCCACTGCACGGCTGGCAGCCGGCTCGTACCATCACTGTGTGGTCGTGGACGAAGACCAGCCGCAGTCTGCCAGCAGACTCGCAATGACAGGAGTGCGATGAGTGATTATCTGAACAATGGGTCCGACATCTACCGCGAGTCCTTCCGGATCATCCGGGACGAGGCCGATCTCGAGCGCTTCCCCGAGGACGTCGAGCGTGTCGTGGTGCGGATGATCCATGCCTCCGCCGACCCCTCGATCGCGTCCGACATCGCCTTCACACCCGGCATCGTCACCGCTTGTCACAAGGCACTCGCCGAGGGGGCACCGATCCTGTGCGACTCCTCGATGACCGCCACAGGAATCATCCGTTCCCGGCTGCCCCGGGACAACGTGATCGTCTGCCACATCAAGGAACCGGCGCTCGCCACGCTGGCAGCGGCCAAGAATGTCACCAAGGCCAGCGCAGCCGTCGACCTGTGGGCCGAGCAGGACAATCTCGACGGCGCGATCGTCGCCATCGGCAATGCCCCCACCGCGCTGCTCCGGCTGCTCGAGGTGGCGCACGAGACGGGTCAGCGGCCGGCAGGAATCATCGGAATTCCGGTCGGCTTCGTCGGTGCGGCGGAGAGCAAGCAGGCGCTCGTGGACGACGATCTGGGCCTGGACTATCTCACCCTGCTCGGGCGCCGCGGCGGCTCCGCCATCACCGTGGCCGCCGTCAATGCCATCGCATCCCGAGCCGAAACCAGCAACGACAACCGGTAATGCTTCCGGGCCGCACTGATTCTCCAGGCCCGGACCGGCTGTCCCCTGCCTGGGACAGCAGCACTCCCCTGCTTCCACATGGTGCAGGCATTGATGTGGCGAGCATTGACTTCCGGGTGGGACTCAGCCCTGGAGGGCGTGGAGCAGCTCGTCACGCACCCGGATGCTGCGCCGCGGATCCCTGTCACCCACCACGGCAACGGTGAGGCCACCGGCCTGTTCGGTCGCGGGCGTGTAGGCGGAGCCTTCGGTCGCCTTGTCGCTGCGCACGCAGAAGACATGCCTGGCCTCGGCGGCCTCGGCGATCTGCTCGTTGACCTGCGGATCGTTCGCGGCGGCAAGCACGAACCATGCCCCGTCGACGTCCTCGGGCTTCGCGGCCCGCTGCTGCCAGTCCACCGCGCCCCGGCGTGCCATGCGGGCCACCGCGATACCGGCGCTGGGGGCGATCACCCGCACCCGAGCACCCGCGTCCAGCAGTCGTGGAATGCGCCGCTCTGCAACATGGCCGGCGCCCACCACGATGACCCGACGGCCTGCGAGTCTCAGCCCCGACAGGTAGACCGGTGCGCCCTCCCCCGCCCCGACGCTGCCCAGCTGCTCGCGGTAGCGGTCCACCACTACTGCGGCGATCTCGTCGGTGGCACCCAGCACGTCGGCGATGCGCACCTCCACTCCGGGATGCGACTGGCACCAGGCGGTCACCTGCTCGCCCAGCCAGGTGTGCAGTCGGCCCCTGAACAGGAAGTTCGCTGCCACGATGATGCGTGTCGCACCACTCGCGGCGGCCATCGTGAGGCTCTCGGGCACGCTGGGCCGATTCACCTGGATGAAGGCCGGCAGCGCCTGCGCCAGGTCCATCTCCTCCCACACCTCCCGGCTGAGCCGGTAGTGGTTCGCATTGGCGTCGGTGACCAGCGCGCCGCGGCCCACCACGATGACGGAGGTGTCCTGGGCGCGCCAGGCGTCGCCGCCGGCCGGCGCCAGTGCCTCCGCGATGCGTCGCTCGAGCACTGCTCTCACTCTGGGGTCGGGCAGCAGCGGCCCGGCACAGGAAACCCGGTGGCCGTCGCGGCCCTCCTCGACAGCCCCGGGAATGTCGCGCTGAATGTGTCCGCCGGTGTTGAGCAGCAGCGGCACCACCACCGCCTCCGGAAGCTCGGGGTCGACCTGACCGACATGGCTCAGCGCCTCGCCCAGCGCGACGGCGATACCGGGTTCCACCAGCTCGACGAAGCCCAGACCCACGTGCACGCCCGGCAGCTGTGCAGCCACCAGGCCGACGAGCGCCCGGCACTGGACGACCCCGTCCGGATCACGGGTGCCATGGGCCCCGATGACCAGCGGTGTCAATCGATCCGTGGACTCAGGCATGGTCCGCCTCCTGCTCCTGCCCGTGCTCGGGCATCCAGTGGTAGTCGCGCGGGGTGACGAGCATCGGCTGCCCGTCTCCGCTCGTCACGAGCCTTGTTGTGGACGATCCCACGATGACAAGGGTGTTCATGCCCACCGATGCCGGATCGAAGTCGCCCAGTGTGGCAATTTGGACGCTCTGAGACGGTCTTTCGGCCTGTGTCACCGCGGCCACCGGCGTGAACGGATCGCGATATTCAGCGATGATCGCCAGTGCATCGGGCAGGTGATGACGGCGGGTGCGCGAGCGGGGGTTGTACAAGGTGATGACGAAATCGCCCTGGGCGGCCGCCCGCACCCGGCGCAGGATGACCTGCCAGTCGGTGTGCAGGTCCGACAGGCTGATGGTGGCGTGGTCATGGCCGAGCGGTGCGCCGAGGACGGCCGAGGCCGCGAGCTCTGCAGTGATGCCGGGCACGATCTCCACATCGATTCCGTCGGTACCCACCTCCAGGGTGGGGCTTGCCATGGCATAGATGGCCGGATCACCACCGCAGACGAAGGCGACGTCCTGACCACTTCGGGCGGCGTCGATCGCCGCCTGGATGCGCTCCTCCTCGGTGCCCATCCTGGTGGCGATCACCGACGCGTGGGGACTCACCAGATCGCGGATCTGGCGCACATAGGGGGTGTAGCCGACCACCACATTCGCGCGGCGGAGCCGCTGCTCGGCGCGCGGACTCAGCAGGTCGCGCGCACCCGGCCCCAGCCCCACCACGTGGAGCCGGCCACGCGCTGGAATCCGCCCGACGGCGCAGGTGGCGTCGGGAGTCTTCTGCTTCGTCACGACCAGCTCGGCGCCGGCGGCGAGCACACTGGCCTCGGCAACTGATCCGGTACCGACCTCCTGCTTCACGCGCCCGGAGACATTGGGTGCCTGCTGGGCGTCCAGCACCTCGGAGCTGAAGGTGCGGTAGGGCACCCCGAGTTGCTTGGCCAGCTCGATGATCCCAGGCTCCGCAGCCTTGACGTCCACACTCGTCAGCAAACCGACGGACCGAACGTTCAGGCCGGCTGCCAGAAGCGTCTGGCTCAGCAGCGCGTGCAGGGCGCCAACACCCGTGCCCTTGTTGCAGCCCATCCCCACCACCAGGCTCGGCGGGTGCAGCACGACGGCCGGCAGACCGCTGGTGTACGACTCCTTCTGCTGATCGGTCACCACGACGCGTGCCGTGGCCTGATCGGCATTTTCGGACAGATTGCCCGGCAGCGGCGGCATGGGCCAGGGATGATCACGCTCAAGACTCACCGGCAAACCGTCGATGAGCGCGCCGGTGACCGCCGCAACATCGCCCTCGTATGCCCAGCCGAGCTGGTCCAGCGCGGGGATGCCCAGCGAATCCGTGGCAGTGGACAGCACCGGAGTGCCGCCCAGCACTTCGGCGATCCTCTTCGCGAGCTGATTGGAGCCCCCGACATGCCCTCCGACAGCCGGGATCGCGAAACGTCCGGCCTCGTCGACGACGACCACCCCGGGATCGGTCCGCTTGTTGTCCAGCATCGGCGCGATGAGCCGGATCGTGGCCCCCAGCGCAAGATGGGAGACGATGACATCGCATTCCCGCCAGGCCACCACCAGGCCGCTCGCAGCCGGACCGTCGTAACGCTTCGTCGTGATACCGAGCCCGGCATCGATCTGGTCGGCGCACACCCGGGCACGTGCCGAGTTCACCACCTGACCGATGATGGGTTCACGGTCTGAACCGTCGGGAGCGATGTTTTCGCCGGGCACGGGATCTCCGGGCTCCGGAGTCCACGGGTCGCCTGCGACCTCGGGGACCTGCCCGATGGCCTCATCGCTCTCAGGCCGATCGGCGAGCACGAGCACGACATTCGGCTCTCTGACATCGCCCTCGGCCAGCGAGAGGGCCTCGATGGCAGACAGCACCCTGACTCGCTCACCGGTCTCGCCGAGCCGCTCGGCCAGCACGAACCAGCGGTCTGTATCGGCCAACGGCCCTGCCATCTGCCGGATTCCACGGCCGGGTGCGGTGAGCACAGCAACCTTGGGATGACTACGGCAGATCCGCACCGCCGTTTCGATGCCGCGGGAATGTCCGTTGACCACCTGGGCGTCGTCCCAGGGCAGCGAGACGGCCGCGAAGGCCGCCTGCACCGAGCTGACACCAGGCACCACCTCGCAGCTCAGCCCGGCGCGCCGCAGGGTGCGCACGATGCCGAAGTACAGCGGATCACCGCTCGCCACCACGACCGCCCGCTGGCCCGGATCCATGTTCCGCAGCGCATTGATAGCGGGCTGCAGGGGGCCGAGCACGATGCGGCGATCCTCCGCCACATCCAGAGCGTCCAGGGCACGGCGCCCGGCGATGACCATGTCGGCCTCGCGGCAGTCGGCGCGCAGCTGCTCGCTGGGCGTCCCGAGGTATCCGTGGACACGGATCATGCATGCCCCTTCCCATGTTGGGTGCCGTTGACACTTGTTTCCTGCGCCCGGAGTTCTTGCTGGGCGGTCGGGTCCGCTCCGCGGTATTCGTGGCGGAAGCCCGGGTGGTAGAGGTGAGAGCGGGTGGAGATCGGCCCGGCGCCCACCGAGGGCCCGACGAGCACGATGGTGTGCTTCCACAGCTTGTGCGCCCGCATGGTTTCCGACATCTGCGACAAGCGGCAGCGCAGCACCAGCTCATCGGGCCAGCTCACCGCGTAGCCGACCACACAAGGAGTGTCGGGCGGATAGCCGCCGTCCAGCAGCGCCTCCTGGAGGGCGCGATTGCGCGCGGCAGACAGATATATGGCCATCGTGGCGCCGTGCGCGGCGAAGGAGGCGATGGTCTCCCCTGGCGGCATGGGCGTGCGGCCGCCCTCGAGCCGGGTGATGGTCAACGATTGGCTGACCTCGGGAACGGTGAGCTCGACTCCCACTCGCGCCGCCGCGGCGAAGACGGCCGAGATGCCCGGCACCGTCTCCACTGCCAGCCCGAGGTCGTGACACAGATCGCGCTGCTCGGCGATCGCCCCGTACAGCGCGGGGTCCCCGGTGTGCACCCGGGCAACGAGCAGACCCTCGTCACGGGCCCGGGTGTAGGCCGGGATGAGCCCCTCGAGCGGCACCGATGCGGAGTCGATGACCTCGGCCCCCGGCCGGTGATCCGCGATCACCTCGGGGCTGACCAGGCTGGACGCCCAGATGATGATGTCGGCTCGGGCGATGATGCGTGCCCCGCGAAGGCTGATGAGGTCTGCAGCACCGGGCCCGGCGCCCACGAAGACGACACGGCCCTGCCCCTCCCTCACGTGCGTGGGAGGCACGATCTCACCTGGCCCCAGCTCTTCTGGATCGATTTGTGGAGCAATCTGGCCGTCCCGCCCGGCAGGGCCGGTCTCCCCCGGCATGCCGAGATCCTGGGCCTCATCATCACTCACAGCTGGCCCCCGATCTCCTCGCGCGAGGGAGCAGACAGAACGGCAGAGAAATAGGGCAACTTCTGCTCGGCCTCCATCTCGTCCAGTGAGGCCAGCTGCTGCTCGGGAAGCGACACATCGGTGCCAATCACGGCATCGCGGCCACGCTCCCGCAGAGCGGCGAGCACACCGGGCAGGGTACGTCCGCCCTTGTAGATGGTCACCGAATCGGCGACGTCGAGCACATCTGCCAGCTTCTCCAGCCCAACGGTGGCCGGCACGAGCGCGAGGATCTCCTTGCCCTCGGCCAGCGGCCAGCCGCTCTCGGCGGCCAGGGCCTGCATGGCGGTGATGCCCGGCACCAGCTCGCATGAAACGTCTGCCACTTCCGCAGTGACGCCGGCGCGCAGATAGCTGAAGGTGGAGTACACCGCCGGGTCACCGATCGTCGCGAAGGCCACGGTCTGTGCTCCGGCACCGAATGCCTCCACCGATGCCTGCACGCTGGCGCGCCAACTCTCGGTGCGCTTCGGGCCCACCCCGCGACGCTCTGACATGCAGAAGGGAATCCGCTGCACTCGCGCGGCACCGTCGGTGCACACCTCGGCAACGATCCGCTCGGCTCGCCCCGGGCCATCCCCGGAGCGCTCAGTGGCCGGGACGAGGATCACATCGGCACTGTTGAGCAGCCTGACCGCCTTGACGGTGAGCAGTTCCGGATCTCCGGGGCCAACGCCCACTCCCACCAGGCGTCGCCGTCCAGCCATCGTCGGGTCATCCCCAGAAACAGGGTCCTCAACAGCACGGCGGTCTGTCATGTGGCCTCCTCAGGTGCCTCGCCCAATGTTGCCGTGCGCCGGCCGAGTGTCTGGCTCGCCGGCACTGCCGGCTCACAGTGGCGGGACCGCGCCGGCCTCCCAGCAGGCTGGTCACCGGACTTCCTCGTCGCCTTCGCAGTTCTCAGTGTCCCACAGGCCCGCAATGACCAGCGAGTCTCGCGTCAGGGCACCATTGCGCACCGCGCTCCGAGGGGCCTCCCGAAAGTCTGACTGAGAAGGCCCCGTGTATCCTGAGAACCGTTGGTACGGCCATCGTCAATGGCCGTCGAGAGAGGGAATTCGGTGTGATTCCGGAGCTGTCCCGCAGCGGTGAATGGGAACGACATCACTTTTCGGCACTGGGCCTTTTGCCTGGGAAGCCGTGGTGGAGGAACACGGGAATGATCCCGCCTGCCCATGAGTCCGAAGACCTGCCAACTTCGGCAACGCGAGTTGCCGTGAACCACCCCGCGGAGGGTCGTCAACTTCCGAGGCGGTTGCAGATGCCGAGGAGCGCGATGAAGAAGTCGGCCGGCAGGCCAGGCGAACCGTCAGGTGGGCACCCCTGCGTGTCCGCCGTACGGCGCAACCAGTACCTGCAGCGGGCGCCGTTGGTTGCTTGCGGGTTGGAATCCGCAGTGAACGGAACCGCGCGAGGCCTGGCAGGGTCCCGGGACATCGAAGTGCCGATGCCGCCCGATTCACGCCATGGCCGGCGACCAGATCCCGGTGCCGCAGCGAGTCGTCGCGGCACCATGACCCTTTCAGGAGCAGGAGTCGCATGAGCAAGACTGAAGCCGAGGGTGCTGTCGCCACGGACGTGGCCACCGACACCCCGTCGCACCTCAGTCTCGCCGGGGATTTCCCCCCGGCGACTGAGGAACAGTGGGAGAAAGAGGTGGAGAAGGTCCTCAACCGGGGCCGTCCGCCGGAGAGGCAGCTCAACTTCGAGCAGTGCCTCAAGCGCCTCACCAAGACCACTGTCGACGGAATCCAGATTCGCCCGATGTACCGCCGCCAGGATGCGCCGGAGCACCTGGGATATCCCGGCGTCGCCCCGTTCACACGCAGCACCACGATCAAGTCCGGTGACATGGACGCCTGGGATGTGCGTGCGCTGCACGAAGATCCCGATGCCGAGTTCACCCGCAAGGCGGTGCTCACCGACCTCGAGCGTGGCGTCACCTCCATCTGGCTGCGCGTCGGCCAGGATGCGGTGAAGCCCGAAGACGTCGCAGGTGCACTGTCCGAGGTCCTGCTGGACATGGCCAAGGTCGAGGTGTCCAGCCGCGACGACCAGGAGGCCGCAGCCGAAGCACTGCTCAGCGTCTACGAGAAGTCCGGCAAGCCCACCGATCACCTGCAGCTGAACCTGGGACTCGATCCGATCGGTTTCGCGGCTCTGCAGGGCACCACCCCAGACCTGTCGAAGCTGTCCGGCTGGGTCACGCGCCTCAAGGGCTACAGCTCCTCGCGCGCCATCATGGTGGACGGCACGATCTACCACAACGCCGGTGCCGGTGATGTGGCAGAACTCGCCTGGGAGCTGGCAACCGGCGTCGAGTACGTTCGCGCGCTCATCGATCAGGGCATCTCCGCCGACGAGGCCTTCGACACGATCAACTTCCGTGTCACCGCCACCCACGACCAGTTCCTCACCATCGCCCGGCTGCGTGCGCTGCGCACCTGTTGGGATCGCATCGGTGAGATCTTCGGGGTGAGCGAGGCCAAGCGCGGTGCACGTCAGGTGGCCGTCACGAGCTGGCGCGAGCTGACCCGCGAAGACCCCTATGTGAACATCCTGCGTGGCACCATTTCCACCTTCGCCGCCGCCATCGGCGGTGCCGAGGCCATCACGACGCTGCCCTTCTGCTCTGCGCTGGGCCTGCCGACCAATGACTTCGCCCGTCGCATCGCCCGCAACACCGGCATCATCCTCAGCGAGGAGGTGAACATCGGCCGCGTCAATGATGCTGCTGGTGGCTCCTTCTACGTCGAGTCGCTCACCAAGAGCCTCGCCGACGCCGCCTGGGCCGAGTTCCAGACGGTCGAGTCGCTGGGCGGCATGGCTGCGGCACTGGCCGGTGGCCATGTCGTCGACACGCTGAAGACCTGCAACGACGAGCGGGCCAAGCGGCTGGCAACCCGCAAGCAGCCGATCACGGCTGTCAGCGAGTTCCCGCTGATCGGTTCGCGTTCGGTCGAGGTCAAGCCGCTTCCTGAAGCCCCCGCCCGTGGTGGCCTGGAATGGCACCGCGACTCGGAGGTCTTCGAGGCCCTCGTCGACCGTTCCCGTTCCGCAGCCGAGCTGCCGAAGGTCTTCCTGGCCTGCCTCGGCACCCGTCGTGACTTCGGCGCCCGCGAAGGCTTCTCCGCCCCGGTCTGGCACGTCGCCAGCATGGAGACCCCGGAGTGCGAAGGCGGCACCACCGAGGAAGTCGTGGCGGCGTTCAAGGAGTCCGGCGCGCAGGTCGCAGACCTGTGCTCCTCGGCCAAGGTCTACGCGACCCAGGGCCTGGAAGTCGCCAAGGCGCTCAAGGAGGCCGGCGCCAAGGCCGTCTTCCTGTCCGGTGCCTACAAGGAAATGGGCGATGGTGCAGCTGAGGCCGAAGAGGTCTTCACCGACCGCGTGTATATGGGCATGGACGTCGTGAGCGTCCTGTCCTCCGTGTTGGATTTGATTGGAGTTGCGAAGTGAGCACTCTGCCCCGTTTTGATTCGATTGATCTGGGCGACGCCCCGATCCCCGAGGACGCTGCGGCCACCTATGCCGCGCTGGCCGCCAAGGCCACCACGGATGAGCAGTGGACCACACCCGAGCTGATCCCTGTGGACACCCTCTACACCGAGGATGTCTACTCGGACATGGACTGGCTGGACACCTTCGCCGGTATCCCCCCGTTCACGCACGGGCCCTACGCCACGATGTACGCCTTCCGGCCCTGGACGATTCGGCAGTACGCCGGGTTCTCGACCGCCAAGGAGTCCAACGCCTTCTACCGGCGCAACCTGGCTGCCGGTCAGAAGGGCCTGTCGGTCGCCTTCGACCTGCCGACCCACCGCGGCTATGACTCGGACAACCCCCGCGTCTCCGGTGACGTCGGGATGGCCGGTGTGGCCGTCGACTCCATCTACGACATGCGCGAACTGTTCGCGGGCATTCCGCTGGACCGGATGAGCGTGTCGATGACCATGAACGGTGCTGTGCTGCCGATCCTCGCGCTGTACGTCGTGACAGCCGAGGAACAGGGTTGCAAGCCCGAACAGCTCGCGGGGACGATCCAGAACGACATCCTCAAGGAGTTCATGGTTCGTAACACCTACATCTACCCGCCGCAGCCGAGCATGAAGATCATCTCGGACATCTTCGCCTACACCAGCGCGAACATGCCGAAGTGGAATTCGATCTCGATCTCCGGGTACCACATGCAGGAGGCCGGAGCCACAGCCGACATCGAGATGGCCTACACGCTGGCCGACGGAGTCGACTACATCCGCGCCGGCGAGTCGGTGGGCCTGAAGGTCGACCAGTTCGCGCCGCGGCTGTCCTTCTTCTGGGCCATCGGCACGAACTTCTTCATGGAGGTCGCCAAGATGCGCGCGGCCCGCATGCTGTGGGCCAAGCTCGTCAAGTCGTTCGGTGCGAAGAACCCCAAGTCGATGAGCCTGCGGACGCATTCGCAGACCTCCGGCTGGTCGCTCACCGCCCAGGACGTGTACAACAACGTGATCCGTACCTGCGCGGAGGCCATGGCCGCCACCCAGGGCCTCACGCAGTCGCTGCACACGAACTCGTTGGACGAGGCGATCGCACTGCCGACCGACTTCTCCGCACGGATCGCCCGCAACACCCAGCTGTTCCTGCAGCAGGAGTCGGGCACCACCAGGGTCATCGATCCCTGGAGCGGTTCGGCCTATCTCGAGAAGCTCACCCTTGACCTGGCCCGCAAGGCCTGGGAGCACATCCAGGAGGTCGAGAAGGCCGGCGGCATGGCCAAGGCCATCGAGGCCGGCATCCCGAAGATGCGCATCGAGGAAGCTGCAGCCCGTACCCAGGCTCGCATCGACTCCGGCCGTCAGCCGGTGATCGGCGTGAACAAGTACCGCCTCGACCACGAAGGCCCGCTCGAGGTGCGCAAGGTCGACAACACCCAGGTGCTCAACGAGCAGAAGGCCAAGCTCGTCAAGCTCCGTGCCGAGCGCGACGAGGACGCCTGCCAGGCCGCCCTGAAGAAGCTCACCTGGGCCGCTGCGAATCCCGATCCCACCGATCCGGACCGCAACTTGCTGAAGGTGTGCATCGACGCCGGACGCGCAATGGCGGCCGTCGGCGAGATGAGCGATGCCATGGAGAAGGTCTATGGCCGCTACACCGCCCAGATCCGCACCATCAGTGGTGTCTACGCCAAGGAAGTGAGGTCCTCGCCCACCGTGGACGAAGCTCGCAAGCTCGTTGAGCAGTTCGTGCAGGAGGAAGGGCGTCGTCCCCGGATCCTGCTGGCCAAGATGGGCCAGGACGGTCACGACCGTGGTCAGAAGGTCATCGCCACGGCCTTTGCCGATCTCGGCTTCGACGTCGACGTGGGCCCGCTGTTCCAGACCCCGGAGGAGACGGCACGTCAGGCCGTCGAGGGTGACGTCCATGTGGTCGGCGTGTCGTCGCTGGCTGCCGGCCACCTCACGCTCGTCCCGGCGCTGCGCAAGGAGCTGGACAAGGCCGGTCGTTCCGACATCCTCATCGTGGTCGGCGGCGTGATTCCCGAGCAGGACTTCCAGGAGCTGCGCGACGACGGCGCCATGGACATCTACCCGCCCGGCACCGTCATCCCGGATGCGGCTGTGCGTCTGCTGAAGGAGCTGCTCGTCCACGAGAAGGCAGCTCAGGCGGGCGCCGCGAATGCCTAGACGCGTTGACGTCCCCACGCTGGTTGACCAGGTCCTGGCCAACCAGCGGGCCGGCATCGCACGTGCTGTCACCCTCGTGGAGTCTTCGTTACCCGCTGACCGGCCGCTGGCCCGCCAGCTGCTCGCGGCGTTGCTTCCGCACTCCGGAAAGGCCGTGCGTGTGGGCCTGACCGGAGTTCCGGGTGCCGGGAAATCGACCTTCATCGACGCGATGGGCTGTCGGCTGATCGCCCAGGGCCACAAGGTGGCTGTGCTCGCTGTTGACCCCTCGAGTTCGCGGACAGGCGGTTCGATCCTGGGTGATCGCACCCGGATGGGCAAGCTCGCCGAGAGCGACAACGCCTACATCCGTCCCTCACCGTCCGGCGGCCACCTCGGTGGCGTCGCGCGAGCCACGAGGGAAGCGATGATCATCATGGAGGCCGCGGGCTACGACATCGTCCTCGTCGAGACGGTTGGTGTCGGCCAGTCCGAGGTTGCGGTGTCAGGCATGGTGGACACCTTCCTGCTGCTGTCGTTGACCCGGGCTGGTGACCAGTTGCAGGGCATCAAGCGCGGCATCCTGGAGTTGGCGGATGTCATCGCCGTGAACAAGGCTGACGGCGACAATGCCGGCGAGGCGCGGGTCACTGCTCGCGACCTCTCCATCGCGATGAAGCTCATCAATGATGAGTCGACCGGGCGCCGCACACCGGTGCTCACCTGCTCCGCGCTGACGAAGACAGGCCTTGACGAGGTCTGGCAGGCCGTGCTGGACCACCGCGAATGGGTGGACAAGACCTTCGGCCTCGAAAAGCGTCGCGCCGACCAGCAGGTCGATTGGATGTGGTCGCAGATCGAGGGTTCGGTCATCGACTCGTTGCGTTCGACACCGGAGCTGCTGAAACTGGGGAACCAGCTGGAGGCGGACGTCGAGTCCTCCTCGGTCAGCGCGCTGGAGGCCTCCTCGGAGTTCCTGGCCGCCTATGCCAGGGCGGTGCCGGGCTTCGCCTGGGCACCGGATCTGAGTTCTACCAGACAGT
Organism: Propionibacterium sp.; assembly: GCF_047719395.1. Classification (NCBI taxonomy): domain Bacteria; kingdom Bacillati; phylum Actinomycetota; class Actinomycetes; order Propionibacteriales; family Propionibacteriaceae; genus Propionibacterium; species Propionibacterium sp. The sequence continues at coordinate 354 of NZ_JBDNTB010000044.1, read as the reverse complement.
AATTCGCTGTACTGCTGACGGGCGCCGGCCATTCGTGAACAATGAGTGACCGACGCCCGTTGCTGTATCTGGCACCAATTGTCTGAAATCCCCTCTCACCATTGACCGGCATTCAGCGATGCCACTTCTGGCGCCGGGAGTGACCAGACACGTTGGGTCAATGTCAAGGGCGCGCCCCGCGGGGCATGCCACCCGGTATCATCGTGCGGCATCGCCGATTCGAGTTCATCGACATTTCCCGGTCAGAAGAACGCCGGGGGGGGGGGCCGGGGCGCATACGACCCGCCGCCGGGCGCAGAGGGCAAGGGAGGCGGGGGGGGGGGGGGGGGGGGTGGGGGGGGGGAGGGTATGGGG
>NZ_JBDNTB010000043.1:0-25719 GCF_047719395.1 Propionibacterium sp. | reverse complement strand
CCCCCCCTCCCTCACCACAAACCCCCCCCCCGCCCCCGCCCGCGCCCCCCACCACACCCCCCCCGCGCGGCGGGGGGCGCCGATACCCCCGCCCCCCCCGGGCGTGGGCCCATGGTCACACTTCGGTTGCGCTGCAGGAGGGCTTTCAGGCCGCGGCCCTGGTCTCCTTCAGCTTGCCGTGCTCGATGCGCAGTCGCCGCTGGGCACCTTCGGCGACGCGCGGGTCGTGGGTGACCATGATGACGGTCAGAGAGTCCTCGTGCCAGCGTTCCATCAGCAAGGTGAGGATCTCGTCGCGGGTGCCCGTGTCGAGATTTCCGGTCGGCTCGTCGGCCAGCAGCACCGTCGGTTTCTTCACCAGGGCTCTCGCGATGGCGACGCGCTGCTGCTGGCCCCCGGAAAGCTCGCTGGGCAGGTGATCCGCCCGGTCCGCCATCCCCACGCTCTGCAGCGCTTCCGATGCCCGCTGGCGACGCTCGGCACTGGAAACGTGCTGGGGCACGAGAGCCATCTCCACATTCTCCAGGGCCGACAGCGTCGCGATGAGGTTGAAGTTCTGGAAGACGATGCCGATCCGCTCGGCACGTACCCTGCTGAGCTGGCGCTCCCCCGCCTTCGCGAGCTGGATCTCGCCGAGCTGCACATCGCCGCTGCTCGGCACGTCGAGGGCCCCGAGCATCTGCAGCAGGGTGGACTTCCCACCACCGGTCGGCCCCTCGATGGCGACCATCTGGCCGTCTGGGATGTCGAGGTTCACGTGATCCAGGGCGGTCACCGGGTGGCGTCCTGAATAGGTTTTCGTGACATTGCTCAGGGTGTACATCACTCCACGCTCCTCAGTGCCGCAGCCGGACGAAGCCTGGCGGCGCGCCAGCCTCCGATGATTCCGGCGAGCAGACCACCGATGAGTGCCGCCACGAGCCCGACAAGGATCGCCTCGACGCTCAACGGGTTGTGCAGGACGACATTGACGGCGGTGCTGGCTCTTTCAGCGGCACCGCCACCCGTCGCGCCCATGCCCCCTGGTGCGGCACCGGCGGTGGGCATGCCCGCCGGAGCTGCTCCACCGGCGGCAGCCCCGGAACGGGCGCCTCGCACCGAGAAGCCACCGCTGGATCCGGACAGCGTGATGCCCATCTTGTTGAGCACGAGGATGGACACCAGGCCCAGGACGATGCCAGCGATCGCGCCGACCGCGGCACGCAGCAGGGATTCGACAGCCACCTGGGTGACCACCCGCCGATTCGACCAGCCGATGGACTTCAGCGTGCCGAAGTCGCGGGTGCGCTGGTTGACGCCCGAGACGGTGAACAGGATCGCCAGCCCGAAGGCGACGGCCAGCACACCGATGGACAGCCACTTGCCGAGCGAACCGACCAGCGTTGCCGCGGAGGACAGCGAACCGGTGACGCTCTCGGCAAGGGTCTTGTCGGTCGAGACGGTGGCCGAGGGCAATGCCTTGCCGATCGCGGAGGCAACCGAATCGACCTGACCGGAATTCGCCGCCTGCACGTAGATCTCGTTGATCTGGCCGGAGAGGTTCGCGACCTTCTGCGCGGTGTCCAGCGGCAGGAAGATGTCGGAGACAGTGCTCGCGGTGGAGTCCACGATGCCGACCACGGTCATGTCCGTGCCGCCGACCGACACCGTCGAATTGAGGGCGAGGCTCTTCGTCTTTGCATAGGTGGACGAGACCAGGGCCACATTCTGGCCGTTGTCACTGCTTGCCAGCGTCCGACCGGAGGAAACGGTCGTGGTGGACAGCGGCCCGAGGGTGGACCCGGGGGTCACACCGGTGACCGTCGTGCTGTTGAGATTGAACTGGCCACCCCCGAAGCCCCGTTCACCGGAGCTCCTGGAACTGGAGCCGGTGGGTTCGGCGCTCGGGGCTGCGCTCGAACCTGACGTGCCCTCGGCGCCGATCTGGCCGTTGAAGGTGGTCTGCTCGAGCACCAGGGCCGAGACGGCGTTGGAGACACCGCTCACCTTCTGGACGCTGGCGAGCTGGGAATCCGCGAACACCTCGTTCTCGCGACTGGCACGGAGCGAGGTACTGGAGACCGAGGTGTTTCCCTGCGCGTCGCTGTTGCCCGCCCCCTGCCCGAATCCGAAGCTCTGGTTGGATGATGCCGAAGTGCTGGGTCGTTGCGTGACGGTGATGTCGGTTCCGACCCCATAGACAGATGCGAGCACCTGCGACTGGGCATTGGAGACTCCTGCCGAGACCGAATTGACGACCATCAGCAGAGCCACGGCGATGGCGAGTCCGACGGCGACCACGATGGTCTGTTTATGCCGTCTGGTGAGCTCGCGCCGAGCGTAGGTCAAGAGCATGACGCACGGCTCCTCTCTTGGGTTCTGCAGGTCATGCTGGTGTGCCCGGTTGTGTGGGAACTACCGGGAAACTGTGGCCCCGCTGTGCTCTGTTGCGGCATCCCAGGTGGGCTTGCCCCTTCGCATGCCGGGTTTGAGAAGGTCTAACGTGAAAAGGACCAGAAGTTGTCCGAAGGAGCACGCTTCATGTCTGACACCATGCTTGCCGAGCGTTTCTACGCACAGGATCGCAGTATTCATCTGGAGGAGATTCCGGTTCCTCATCCGGGCCCGGGCCAGGTCGTCATCAAGGTCGAGTACTGCGGGATCTGCCATTCCGATTTGAGCCTCATCAGCGGAAAATTCCCGCCCTCCCTGCCGGTGGTCACCCAGGGCCACGAGGCCAGCGGCACCATTGTCGAGATCGGCGCTGGGGTGACCGGCTGGAATGTCGGGGATCGTGTCATCCCGTCGGCCGGTCAGCCCTGTATGAAATGCCGCAAATGCCGCCGCGGTGATTTCGCCAATTGTCTTCACCTGCATCTGATGGCCTTCGCGTATGACGGCGCCTGGGCGAAATATCATGTGACTTCTGCGATGGGATTGACCAAGATTCCCGACAATGTCCGGATGGATCAGGCAGCGCTGCTGGCCGATGCCGTGTCCACCCCCTATGCCGCGGTGGTGCGTACCGGCCAGGTGCACCCCGGCAATGCGGTGGCTGTGTGGGGCGTCGGAGGTGTCGGCAGCCATCTGGTGCAGCTGGCTCGTATCGCCGGAGCGGTTCCGCTGATCGCCATCGACCTCAATGACGAGGTACTGGCCAGGGCGAAGAGGCTCGGCGCCGACTCCACCTTCCACTCCGACGATCCGGATCTGATGAAGAAGATCGAGGATGCCACCCATGGCCGCATGATCGATGTGGCCTTCGACGCCGTCGGCATCAGCGCCACTGTGCGGGCGGCGGTCGAATCGCTGGATGTCAACGGCAAAGCCGTGTCCTTGGGGCTGTCGGACCAGAACATCGACGCCGGCCCCTTCCTCGACTTCAATCTGGGGTTCAAGCAGTTGCGCGGGCATCTGGGGTACAAGAGCCAGGACATCGGCGTGCTGGCCGAAATGCTGTCCTTCGGGCGCTTGGACCTTTCCGAATCGATCAGCGCAGTGGTCTCACTGGAGGAGGTCGAAAAAGGCATCACCATGCTGACCGAACACATCGGAAATCCAATCCGGATTCTCGTCAAGCCCTGAGCCACCGGAATGACAAGTCACTCATGTGACCTGTCACGATGCGGCCAACCAGGAAGCAGTGAGCTCGAACGGTTTCTTCCGGCTCGAGCCCACTGCTGGGGATTGGCTCCGGCTGTCGCGCGTCATCAGATCTTCACCTGCGAAATGATGTGAAATGTCGCCCGGAGAGTATGGCGCATTTCAGACCGCGGCCCATTCCGGGCCGTGGTCGGCAAGCTTTTCGTCGAGCTTGGTGAAGAGCGGCACCGGCTTCGAGAGCGGAGTGCCGGCAACGATCGGGCGCGACTCCCAGCGGGCCTGCTCGTGGGCATAGTCGCCCATCAGCACCGGGTAGCTCGTGGCCTGCTCACCCGCGCCCTCACTGACGGTGCGGATCTCGGGCTGCGCCGCCCAGACCCCTGTCCCGCCAAGCATCTCGAAGATCTTCTGCGCCGAATGCGGCAGGAAGGGGGTGAGCAGGGTGTTGGCATCGCTGACCACCTGCAGAGCTGTGTTCAGCACGGTGTCGCGGCGGATGGGATCGTCCTTGAGCTTCCAGGGCTCTTGCTGGGAGATGTACTGGTTCGCCTGTGCGGCCACCCGCATGGCCTCTGTGATCGCGGCGCGGAACTTGCACTGCTCGAGCAACGCACCGACGGTGTTGAAGGCCTCCCTGGATGCAGCCAGCAGCGCCTCGTCGTCGGCGGTGAGCTCATGGGCCTCGGGAATGGCGCCATTGTTCTTGAAGGCCATCGAGACCGAGCGATTGACCAGATTGCCCCATTCATTGGCGAGTTCGTTGTTGTTGCGCCGCACGAATTCGTCCCAGGTGAAGTCGGTGTCGCGATTCTCCGGGCCGGCCACGGCGATGTAGTAGCGCAGCGCGTCGGGGCCGAACTCGCGCAGGAAGTCGCCCACGTAGATGACCACACCCTCGGAGGTGTCCACCTTGGAGCCCTTCATGGTGAGGAATTCCGAGCTGACCACCTCGGTGGGCATGTCGAGGGTGCCCAACCAGTGGCTGGGCGTGCCGCCGCGGCTGCCCTCGCCGTTGAGGCCGAGCAGCATGGAGGGCCAGATCACCGAGTGGAAGACGATGTTGTCCTTGCCCATGAAGTAGTAGGAGCGGGCCTCGGGGTCCTGCCACCAGTCCTTCCAGGCGTCCGGCTGACCGGTGCGCGCTGCCCACTCGATGGACGCCGAGAGATAGCCGATCACCGCGTCGAACCACACGTAGATGCGCTTCATGTCCTCGTTCTCCCAGCCCTTCACAGGGATGGGGATGCCCCAGTCGAGGTCACGGGTGATGGCGCGGGGCTTGAGCTCCTTGGCGAAGTTGTAGCTGAAGTTGAGCACATTCGGGCGCCAGTCCTGGCGCGAGTCGAGCCAGGCCATCAGCTGCTCGGCGAGGGCGGGCAGGTCGAGGAAGAAGTGAGTGGTCTCGACGAATTCGGGCACCTCACCGTCGATGCGGGAGTGCGGGTTGATGAGATCGGTGGGGTCGAGCTGGTTGCCGCAGTTGTCGCACTGGTCGCCGCGAGCCCTGGGAAATTTGCAGAAGGGGCAGGTGCCCTCGATGTAGCGATCCGCGAGGGTGCGCCCGGTGCTCGGCGAGAGAGCCCCGAGCTGGGTCTTCTCGATGACATAGCCGTTGGCGTACAGCGTGCGGAAGACCTCCTGCGTCACGGCTTCGTGATTACGGGTGGTGGTGCGGGTGTAGAGATCGTAGGACAGCCCGAGGCCCTGCAGGTCGTGCACGATGACGTCGTGGTACTTGTCGGCGGTCTGCTGCGGAGTGAGGCCCTCGGCCTCGGCCTTCACCTGGATCGCGGTGCCGTGCTCATCGGAACCCGAGACGAGCAGCACCTCGTTGCCCGACATTCGCATGTACCTCGCGAAGACGTCGGAGGGAACTCCGAATCCGGAGACATGACCGATGTGACGAGGGCCGTTGGCATAGGGCCAGGCGGCCGTCGCGAGGATGTGGGCGCACATAGGGCTCAGGATAGCGGCCGTCAGGGCGTGCCCTCCGTAGCCGCTGACGCATCTGGGCCTGGGAGCGGCGGTGGGCACGGGCCCATCTGCGGCAGCACCCGCACAATCGGCAGCCACAGCGTGGGCACCCGATGTGCGGGCAGCACAGCCGGTCAGAGCCCTTTGTGTGACTGTCACAGGAAGCGGATGGGCCCGGAGAGCGGCGTCACACCGAATACAGCCGGGGAGGACAACTCCACGGATCTGTCTGGGACCATGGCAGGGTGCTCATCGCGCCCAGCTGGCAAGTCGCGCTTTCCGTCGTGCTCATCGTCGGACTGGGAGTGGCGGCGTCCTGGTTCGGGCATCTGGGGCTCGGCAAGGCCATCGTCTGGGCGAGCACCCGAGGCGCCATCCAGCTGCTCGCCATCTCTTTCATCGTGGTGGTCTGCATCCATCAGCTGTGGAGTGCCGCGCTGTTCGTCCTGGCGATGTTCGCCGTGGCCGTCCGCACCACGACATCCCGGGTGGAAGTCCGGCGGGCCTGGTTCTGGTCGGCGCTGAGCATGGCGGCCGGCGTGGTACCAGTGCTTGCCCTTGCCTTCCTCCCCCGCGCCGCACCCTTCAACGGCTATTCGCTGCTGCCGATCGGTTCCATCATCATCGGCAACATGATGACTGCGCACACCCTCAACGGGCAGCGCGTCTTCCCGGCATTGCGGGCAGGCCTCCCCAGCTATGAAGCCGCCCTGTCAATCGGCCTGCAACGCCCAGAGGCCCTTGACATGCTGATCGATCCGGTGCGCCGGGACGCGGTCATTCCCGAGATCGACTCGGTGCGCACCACAGGCCTGGTGACCCTGCCCGGCGCCTTCATCGGTGTGCTGCTCGGCGGTGGCACACCTTTGCAGGCCGGTGTCGCGCAGCTGCTCGTGCTGGTCGGCATCCTGACAGGTCAGATCCTCACCGTGGTCACGATGGATGTCTTCATCCGCCGGGCGCTGCTGCTGCCCGAGGATCTCGCCACACGGCTCCTGCCCTGAGTCCTCCGCCGCACCGCCTTCCTGACGATATGGTCATTCCGGCGTCTCCTGAAAGGGACTGGCATGGCTGATGAAGTGGAATTCACCGTCCACGACGGAGTGGGACATGTGATTCTGCGTCGCCCGAGAGCGCTCAACTCGCTCACCGCGGCGATGATCCACCAGATCACCGCGAGGCTCATCGCATGGCAGACAGACCCCGCTGTCAAGGCCCTGGACATCAGCGGTGAGGGGCGCGCCTACTGCGCCGGGGCCGATGTGCGCTGGATGCGCCAGGTCATTCTCGACGAGGGCGTGGACACAGCCCTGCGCTTCCTGGACGACGAGTACGCCATGGACCGCCTGATCACCACCTTCGGCAAGCCGATCACCACCCATCTGCACGGCGTGAGCATGGGCGGTGGCCTGGGCCTGGGCATGCACGGCACCCATCGGATCGCCGCGGCCGATCTGGCCATGGCGATGCCCGAGACACAGATCGGGCTGTGGCCCGATGTCGGCATGCTCTACGAGTTGTCCCGGCTGCCCGGCGAGGTCGGCACCTGGATGGCGATGACCGCCACCACGATCGACGCACCGACAGCCCTGGCGGTCGGGCTGGTCGACGAAGTCGAGGGCCTGGATACAGCATCGGCCTTCAACCACTCGTGGATCGACGAAGCCTTCGCGGGCGACGATCCGAATCGGATCACAGCCCAGCTGGAGTCAAGCGCCGATGAACGGGCGCGCGAAGCGGGTGCCATGATCCGGACGCGCTCTCCCCTGTCGGTGGCCGTGGCTCTGGCCGGTGTGCGACGCGCCGCGAAACTGCCCGACGTGGCCGCAGTGCTCGCCCAGGACTCCGCGATAGCGCACGCCATGCTGCGCGACTGCGACTTCGTGGAGGGCGTCCGCGCCCAGCTGGTCGACAAGGACCATGACCCGCACTGGGCACTGCCCCGCTTGGAGGACGTCGACCCGGTACACGTCCAGGAGATCTTCGCCTGAGCCCTCAGGCCACCTCCGACCCGATACCCCTGGGCTCTCGCGGGTCGAGGCTGCCGGGCGCCCGGGAGGTGTCCTTGAGGCTCACGCCCGAGGCGCCCAGCGCACGGGCCCCGTCGACCAGGGAACTCGCGATGCGGGCAGCCGTGGCATAGGAGAGTCCCTCTGGCGGGTGGATGTTGGAGATGCAGTTGCGTTCGGCGTCACTGCGCCCTGGCTTCGGGTGATAGGTCAGGTAGATGCCGAGGCTGTCGGCCACCGAGAGGCCGGGACGCTCCCCGATGATCACCAGAACCGTCTGCACGCCGAGCGCCTGCCCGATGTGGTCGCCCATGGCGACGCGCGCCTGGGTGGCGATCACCGGTGGCGCGATCGTGAACCTTCCGTCCAGCGCCGCGACGAGCGCGCTGACCATGGCCGTCCCGTGGTCGACCAGCGCACGCGGCGAGAGGCCGTCCGCGAGCACCAGTCCGATGTCTGCACCGCCATGCGGCAGGCCTTCGAGAGTCTCCGGAGAGCGGCCGAGATCCGGACGGCGCAGGTATTCGCCCCGGGTGCGTGCACTGGACGAGACGCAGATCGGCTTGCCCAGGCCGAGTTCAGCGATGCCCGCGGCGAAGGAGTCCACATCGAGCGGCTGATGGACCGCATCCCTGGCGGCGGCGGGCGCCGCCGAGAACTCCAGCACCCGCGAGGTCGGGAGTGAATTACCGGCACGACCGAGGCCGATGCGGGCCTGGGTGGTGCGCCGCAGCGCATCCCAGGGATCGAGCGCCTCGCGGGAATCGGGCGAATCGCATGGCTCGCGTGCATCGCGCGGGTTGGGTGCGGAAGTCATCGGGCTCCTCCGGTGATTGCGAGCAGCGGTGGCGCCGCGAGGTCGACCGGGAGGATGCGACCCGTGTCGTCGGCCATGCCCAGTTTGGACAGCCAGGTCTCGAATTCCGGCGCCGGCCTGAGGCCAAGAACCTGACGAGCGTAGAGCACGTCATGGAAGGACAGGCTCTGGTAGCCCAGCATGATGTCGTCCGCGCCCGGGACCGCGATCACGAATGCCACCCCCGCCGCGCACAGCAGCGTGAGCAGGGTGTCCATGTCGTCCTGGTCGGCTTCGGCGTGGTTGGTGTAGCAGACGTCGACGCCCATCGGCAGGCCGAGCAGTTTCCCGCAGAAATGGTCCTCCAGGCCGGCGCGGATGATCTGCTTGCCGTCGTAGAGGTATTCCGGGCCGATGAATCCGACGACGGTGTTGATCAACAGCGGCTCGAGTCTGCGGGCCAGGCCGTAGGTGCGCGTCTCGAGGGTCTGCTGGTCCACCGGCTTGCCGTCGGTGCCGATGTGGGCTCCCGCCGACAGCGCGGAGCCCTGCCCCGTTTCCAGGTACATGACATTGTCACCGACGGTTCCGCGGTGCATGGAACGGCCGGCCTCCATGGCCTCGAGCAGCATCGGCACCGTGACGCCGAAGCTGGTGTTTGCGCTCTCGGTGCCAGCTATGGACTGGAAGACCAGATCGACGGGCACTCCCTTCTCGATGAGGTCGACAGTGGTCGTGACATGGGACAGCACGCAGGACTGCATGGGGATGTCGAAGCGCTGACGCAGGTCGTCCAGCTGGTACAGCAGGGTGGCGGTGGTCTGGGGAGAGTCTGTCGCCGGGTTGATCCCGATGACCGCATCGCCGCTGCCCATCAGCAGGCCGTCCAATGTTGCGGCCGCGATGCCCACGGGGTCGTCGGTGGGATGGTTCGGCTGTAGCCGGGTGGCCAGCCGGCCCGGCAGGCCGATCGTGGTGCGGAATGCCGAGGTCACCTGCATCGCCGAGGCTGCCAGGATCAGGTCCTGGTTGCGCATCAGCTTGGAGACGGCGGCGACCATCTCGGGGGTCAGGCCCGGCGACACCGCCGAGAATCGCTTCGCGGAGTCGGGGCGGGTGGCCGTTTCCAGAATCCAGTCCCGGAAGCCACCGACCGTGAGGTGGGAGACCGGCGCGAACGCGGCCTCATCGTGCCCGTCGATGATCAGGCGGGTGACCTCATCGGTCTCATAGGGCACCACCTGGTCGTTCAGGAAGGTCGTGAGGTCAACCTCGGAGAGCGCCCATGCAGCGGCCGTGCGCTCCTGGCCACTGGTCGCCGCGCATCCGGCCAGCTGGTCACCCGACCTGATCGGGGTGGCCTTGGCCATCAGCTCGACCAAGCCATCGAATGCGTGTGTGCTGCCACCCAGGGTCTTGCGGTAGACCGTCATCCGAGTTCCTCCTCCGCCCTGGCGAGAGCGGCAAACTCCTCGTCCGGTGATCCGGCGACCAGGTGATGACGACTGTAGAGACCGAAGTAGGCCATGAAGGCCGCGAACACCGCGACGCACCACAGGGCAGCGGTGGTGTCCACCAGGAAGGTGGCGATCACTGCCAGCACGGCGACCACGAGGGCGAAGCCTGTGGTGGCGATGCCGCCCGGAGTGCGGTAGGGGCGCTCCATGTTGGGCTCGCGCAGACGCAGCACGATGTGGCTGACCATCATGAGCACATAGCTCAGCGCCGCACCGAAGACCGCCATGTTGAGCAGGAGTGCGCCCTGACCGGTCAGCGAAAGGATGAAGCCAATGATGCCGGGAACGATGAGGGCGAGCATCGGCGCCTTGCGTCGGTTCGTCAGTGACAGCGTCTTCGGCAGGTAACCGGCACGCGACAAGGCGAACAACTGGCGCGAGTAGGCGTAGATGATGGAGAAGAAGCTGGCGATCAGTCCTGCCAGGCCGATGTAGTTGACGACCTTGGCCGCGCCGCTGGTACCGAGCGCCTGCACAAGCGGATTGGATGATGCGGACATGGCGTCAGCCCCACCGGCACCCGTTGTCAGGAACAGCACGACTCCGCAGGTGATCATCAGGGTGACGATCGCCGCGATGATCCCGCGGGGCACATTCTTGGCCGGATCCTTGGTCTCCTCCGCCGCGAGCGGGACGCCCTCGACCGCGAGGAAGAACCAGATGGCGAATGGGATCGCGGACCAGATGCCGAGGTAGCCGAAGGGCAGGAACGACGATGCCCCGGCCGCACTCGTCGGTGCGATGTTGGTGAGGTTGGCCGGATCGAACTGGGTGGCGGCAGCGATGGCGAAGATCAGCAGACCGACCAGGGCTATGGCGGTGATGATGAACATGATCTTGAGCGCCTCACCGGCACCTGAGAGGTGCACCCCGATGAAGATCACGTAGGCGGCGAGGTAGATCCACCAGCCGTCCTTGATGCCGAAGATCCCGAGGGACTGCACATAGCCACCGATGAAGGTGGCGATGGCCGCGGGCGCGATGGAGTACTCGATCAAGATGGCGGTGCCGGTCGCGAATCCGCCCCATGGGCCGAGGGCCCGTCGTGCGAAGGTGTACCCGCCGCCGGCCGCCGGAAGCGCCGAGGACATCTCGGCCATGCCAAGGACCAGCGCGAAGTACATGCCGGCCACGATGACTGCGGCGATCAGCAGGCCACCGAAGCCGCCCTGTCCGAGACCGAAGTTCCAACCCGAGTAGTCGCCCGAGACCACATAACTCACACCGAGACCGGCCAGCAGCAACCATCCTGCGCTGCCTGATTTCAGCTGGCGCTTCTCCAGGTAGTCCTTTGACTTCACATCTGACTTCACAACTTGTTTCAGCAAGGTCGTCCTCCGGTCTTTCGATGTGAGCTCATTCACGGCCCAAGTCACTGCCCACATGGTTCAAGACCCATGTGTTCCAGGGCCGGGCAGTTGACGCGAAGGGTCGATGCCCGAGGCTAGGCCGCGGCAGTGACTGGGAGATCACGTTGCTGTTTCAATCAGATTTCACCTGACCTGCTCCCTCCAGTCCGGTCCCGAGCGACCCGAACCGGAGGACTGTCGGTGGTGCAGCTCGGTGGTGCAGCAGAGCGATCGCCCGGGCCCGTGCGGAGCAGATCCGAGCGATACGCCGTGCAAGCAGTGCGATCTGATCGCCGAGAACGTCAACCCCGGGTGGCTCGGAGGAACTGGTCCTGGGACATCGCACCGGTGGCCGTGGAGGAAGAGGTACTTGGTGCAGTGGCTCACGCCACTGGTCCAACAGCGCAGTGGCTCACGCCACTGGTCCAACAGCGCAGTGGCTCACGCCACTGGTCCAACAGCGCAGTGGCTCACGCCACTGGTCCATCAGCGCAGTGGCTCACGCCACTGGTCCATCAGCGCAGTGGCTCACGCCACTGGGATCGCCCCGGACTGTCGTGTGCCCTGGGTGAACAGCAGTCGCCAGCGGGAGCGGCCCAGGGAGTCGTCTCGCACCCACACCGAACTGCGCAAGCTGGTCTGAGCCCCACTGACCGTCCGCCAGCGGAGCAGCACAGAATCCGGGCCGAGGCGGCTGCTGCCCAGCACCTCGAGCGTGGTGGTGGCGCCCAGCGGCGCAACGTCGGCCAGCAAACGGCTGCGTGTGAAGATGCGTCCACTGGAGCCGTGTTCGACGAAGTCGGGGTGCAGAAGTGCCCGCAGCTGCGCCGGGTCGGCGCGCACGGCATCGGTGAGCAAGGAACGCTCAGCAGCCCATACCTCCTCGAGGTCTGTATCGAAGAGCGGCACAGGCGCCTCCGCCCCAGTCGGTGAGTCCGCGGAAGGTGCGCACTGCGAGAATCCGGCCCTTTCAGCACTGTGCGACCCAGACACCGGTGCCCCGGTGACATCGCCCTTGCCATAGCCGGGCCCCGAATCAGGCTCTTCGCCTCGCTGGAATGCGAGGGCGGCGCCATGGGCACGGGTGTCGGCAGCCTCGTTGAGGCGATGCCCGGCATGGCCCTTGACCCATTCGAATCTGATGTCGCGCCCTTGGATGGCCTCGTCGATGGCCTGCATGAGCTCTACGTTCATGACAGGCTTGCCATCGCGTTTGACCCAGCCCTTGCGCTTCCAGCCGGGCATCCACCTGGTCACGGAGTTGATGACGTACTGCGAGTCGCACAGGATGCGCAGCGGCTGGTCGGCGTCGACCGCGGTGGCGCGCAGCAGATCGAGCACCGCCATGAGCTCGCCCATGTTGTTCGTGCCGTGCGGCCAGCCCCCGGACGCCCAGTGCTCGTCGTCGATGTACCAGGCCCAGCCCGCCGGACCCGGATTGGACAAGGAGGAACCATCCGCCGCCGCTGTGATCACCGGCCCATTGTGCCCGACGCCACGGACGTGCCGTCAGCCTGCAGGGCCCCGGCGGCATCACGATGGACACGAACGGCACGACCAGATCAGCCGGTCCCGAGATCGAAGGCACCGGGCAGCAGGACGCTCATCGCGACAGGGCCATCCAGGGCGTCGACGAGACAGTCCGGGCCGCCCAGCTCGAACAGGATCTGGCGGCAGCGCCCGCACGGCGTCACCAGACCCTGCGGGCCGAAGCAACTCACCGCGACCAGGCGCCCCCCTCCGGTTGCGACGAGCGAACTGACCATCCCGCACTCGGCGCACAGCGTGAGCCCAAAGCTCGCGTTCTCGACGTTGGTGCCGACGACGATGCGCCCGTCATCCACGAGTCCGGCTGCGCCCACCGGGAAATGTGAGTAGGGAGCGCGGGCGTGGCTGCGGACCTCCTGGGCAGCGGTGCGGAGCCGCTCCCAGTCGAGCACCGACGGCACGGCAGGAGCCGACACTGCGCCTGAACCCGTCGGTGGAGTGTCGCTCGACTGCGGATCCATGGGCTTGACCCCTCCCTCGTCCGTGATGAAGCCGGTATGCGACAGACCCTATCCACCACCGAGGCCGGCACCTGCAGCGTGCAGGAACTGCCCCACGTTCACCCGCATGGCTGCGAAACGACCGGAACAGCCCACCGTGTGTCAGATGTGGCACGGGTTCTCGTCGCCATACCTGCCACGTCATGAGCTTGCGCCGACCCGAACCGTGGCATAGGAACGACACATGGCCACAGTCATCCTCGTCCGCCACGGGCGCACGAATGCCAACGCCGACGGCATCCTGGCCGGGCGAGCATCGCAGGTCCACCTCGACGCGAGCGGATGCGAGCAGGCGACCCGGGTCGCCGAACAGCTGGCCGTCGTCCCCCTGGTCGCCGTGGTCTCGAGTCCTCTGGAGCGTTGCCGACAGACGTCGCAGATCATCGTCGAGCACCAGGCCGGAGCGCCCCGGAGCGAGATCGAACCGGCCATCACCGAGTGCGACTACGGGCAATGGCAGGGCCGGCGGCTGAACGAACTCGCCAAGGAATCGCTCTGGTCGCTCGTCCAGCACCAGCCGTCTGCGGCCGTCTTCCCCGGCGGCGAATCCCTCGCCGCCATGCAGGCGAGATCGGTGGCCGCGATCCGGCGCCTCGATGCGGCCCTGGAGGCAGAACATGGCCCCGGGGCGGTCTGGGCGGCAGTGAGCCATGGCGACCCCATCAAGTCCGTCCTCGCCGACGCGCTGGGCATGCACCTGGACCTGTTCCAGCGACTCACCGTCGATCCGGGATCGATCTCGATCATCCATTACGGACAGCAGCGCCCACAGGTGATCAGAGTTGACATGGTTCCGGGCGATCTGTCATGGCTGCGCAACGGGCTGCCCGGCACCGAGGAGGAGGTGGGCGGTGGGGCAGGTCCGCAGACAGCGGTTGAGACCGGCGTCCACGCGCCTAGAATTCATTGACATGCTGGCCACCGTCCACGATTTCGACTGGCCTGACCGGACCGTTGTCGGCACTGTCGGTCCGCCGGGGTCCCGAACCTTCTATCTGCAGGTGCGCCTGGGCAGAAAGATGATGAGTGTCGCGCTCGAGAAGGAGCAGTCCGCCCTGCTTGCCGACAAGATCGACGAGTTGCTCAACGAGCTCATGGCCCAGGACGACAACGTCTTCAACGTGCCCTCCGATGTTCCCCCCGAGCTGATCGACAGCGCTCCCCTGGAACAGCCCGTCGACGAGGAGTTCCGAGCACGATCCATGGTCCTGAGGTGGGATCCCACGACTGCGGTGGTCGTGATCGAGGCCTATCCCTTCGCCGATCCCGACGAGGGCGACTTCGTGGCCGAATCGCTCAACATGAAGGGGATCCGTGCGCGGCTCCCGGTCGGTGCCGCGCGAGCCTTCGCCAGACGAACGCACCAAGTCGTCCGGGAGGGTCGGCCGATCTGCCCGATGTGCGGGCAGCCGATGGACCCGCAGGGACACATCTGCACCCCGCCCGAGGACTCGTGACCCTCCCTGACCCCGACGTCGGTTCCGGTGAACTCGACCTCATCGCACCGATCCCCACCGCCTCGAACGGCACGTACCTGGCGACGATCGAGGGAATCCCGGTCGTGTACAAGCCCGTCTCCGGGGAACAACAGCTGTGGGACTTCCCCGACGGGCCCCTCGCCCATCGCGAGATGGCCGCCTATCTGGTCTCGGAGGCTCTCGGCTGGGGCGTCGTGCCCCGCACCTGGTTGCGCGACGGGCCTCTCGGAGCGGGCATGGTCCAGCTGTGGCGCGAACCCGATCCCGAGCAGGATCCGGTCGACCTCGTCAGCTCCGATGCGGTCCCCGACAAGGGTTGGCGTCACGTGCTGACTGCCCAGGACAGCCGCCACGGAACGGTGGTCCTCATCCACGAGGACTCCCCCGCACTGCGCCGGATGGCCGTCTTCGACGTCGTGGTGAACAACGCGGACCGCAAGGGCGGCCACATCCTGGCCATGCCCGACGGGCACCGGTACGGCGTGGACCACGGCCTCACCTTTCATGTCCAGCGCAAGCTGCGCACCGTCCTGTGGGGTTGGCTCGGCGAAGAACTGGACGACGAGGAGATCGCGGGCGTCGAACACCTTCGGTTGAGTCTGGGAGCCGGTCTCGGGCAGGCCCTGTCGGGACTCCTCAGCGCTCCTGAGATCGTCGCCCTCGACGAGCGTTGCCAGGGGTTGTTGTCCGAGCATCGTTTCCCCGCCCCCGACGGGCGCATGCCGGCAACGCCGTGGCCGCTGTTCTGAACAGTGGCCGGTCTGTGCCCCGGACGGTGGCCGGCCCGCTCGCTTCCCCGATCACTGGCTTTGAGGCGCCCCGCAGCTGCCCCTAGCGGGGCCACCACGTCTCGTCGAAGCTGTCATGGCCCACCCCCCAGGCACCAAAGCCGTGGCGCTCATCAAGATAGGAGCCGACGACTGCGGCGCCAAGATCGTTTGCGTCGGGGGTGTCCACGGCTCCACCGACTCTTCTCGCCATGGCATCGAGGAATCGGGCCAGGCCGGGGTCCTCGCCGAGACGGAAGAACGTCGTGTGGGCACCCCGGCGGGTGGCGACGTCGAGTTCTCGCACGGCGAGCGCAATGGTGAGCGGCTCCGGCGGGTAGCTGAAGAACGGCTCGCCACTGGGCTCGAGGTGTGCAGTCGGTTCGCCGTCGGTGACGACCAGCAGCACCGGTTGGGCGCTCGGGTGCCTGCGGAAGTGCTGGTTGGCCAGCAGGAGGGCATGGTGCAGGTTGGTGCCCTGTTCGGACACGATGTCGAGACCGATGAGGTCTTCGATCCTCATCGCCCGTGCGGAGCGGCCGAAGCCGATGATCTGCAGGTCGTCTCCGCGGAAGCGGCTCGTGATCAGGGTGTGCAGTGCCAGCGCCATCCGCTTCATCGGCACCCAGCGGCCCTCCATCGCCATCGAGAAGGACGTATCGACGAGCAGCGCGACGCACGCCTGGGTACGCGCTTCCGTCTCCTGGACCTCGACGTCGCCCATCTCGATCGCCACGGACGTACTCGCCGGGACGCCCTCGGCAGCCCGGCGGGTGATCGCGTTGGTGATCGTACGGGTCACGTCCCACGGTTCGACGTCACCGAATGCCCAGGGCCGGGTCGCCCCCGAGAAGTCGCCGGCGGGGCCGGCCCGACGGATGTCATGGCCCCCCTGACGACCTGACAGCTGTTCGCCGATGTCCCGCAGCAGGTTCTTCCCGAGCCTGCGCATCGCCCTGGGCGCCAGCTTGTACTGGCCATCGGGGGTTCGCCTCAAGAGACCGGAGTCGCGCAGCGCACGCTCGAGGCGCTGCAGGGTACGCGCATCGACCACCGCGTCCGGGCCGAGCTGACGGGCCAGCTTCTCCAGATCCAGATCGTCGAGTTGAGAACCCTGGTACGACTGTGCGAGCTGCTCGGCCAATTCGTCGAGGTCGGCGATGTCCTGGAGCGCGCCTGTTCCGTCGCCGAGGCCGAGGCCCTCCCGGCCGTTCATGCTCTCAGAACCACTCCAGTCCTCCTGCGGCCTCAGCGAACGCAGGCTGGCATCCAGGCGGGACAGCGACGACATGAGTTCTGGTGAACCGAAGGCCTGCGTGGCGAGGGATTCGAGCTCCTGGCGTTGCTCGGCGCTCATCGAATTCCACATGCGCTGTGCGGCCGCCGTCCGCTGGGCGAGCGTGTCCAGCAGTTCGTCGATGTTTTCTGGTCGCTCGGGGAAGTACTGCCCGTGCCTGGCCATGAACTCGTCGAACTGCTGCTGGCTGTCCTCACCCCGGGCGTGCGCGTCGAGCAAGTCGTTGAGGTCGCCGAGCATCTCGCCGATCGCCGCGCGATCGGCATCCGTCGCGTTCTCGAGCGCCTGCTTCATGCCGGCGAATCGCTGGTCGAGCAGCTCTCGGCCCAGCAGATCCTTGATCCGCTCGAAGTCCTCCCGGGCGTCCTGGCTGTGCCACGTGTAGTCGTTCAGCTCACTCACCGCAGCCGCCGGGGACGCCGGCAGGTTGTCCAGTTGCATCTGGGACAGCGCCCGCTCCACATCGTCCAGCTGCGCATCGCGGGCCAATTGCCTGCGCTCCTCGAGGACGGCACGGTCCAGCAGCTTCCTGACCTCCTGGAGGGTGCCGTCGAGGTTGTGCCCTTCGGTCAGCTCCCGGCGACGCTGCGCGACCCGCCGTGCCAGGTCGTCGAGACCGGTCTGCCCGCGCCCACCGCGCCGCAGGAACTCGCGCATCGCCCGCTCGGGAGAGTAACCGGCCATCACGTCCTGACCCATCGCGTCGAAGGCCTCGCGGATGTCGACGGGCGGGGCCAGCGGATCAGGGCCCTCGGTGAACCTGCCGTAGCGAGCCCGGCGGGTCAGACAGCGATCCTGCCTAGCCATACAGCGTCTCCCCGTCCTCGACCTCTTTGCCCACCTTGCGGGCCAGGAAGAGGCCCTCGAGGGCCAGCTCGATCGCGGCTGCCCGCTCGGCGTCGCTGGTCGCGCCGAGGCGTTCGCAGATGTCGTCGTAGAGACCGGACCCGTCCAGGCGTGGCAGCCCGGACAGGAAATCGCGGGCCGGCACCTGCATTCCGGTCGTCACCACGTCGCCGCCCCCGAGCGCGTTCGCGAGTTCATCGAGGTCGACGCCCCGCAGCCTGGCGCCCACCGTCTCCGCCGTGGCGACCCGGAGCAGGTGGTCGAGGATCTCCTCCTCGCGTCCCTCGTCGCCGGACTCGAACTCGATCTTGCCCCCGAGGACGTCGACCGCCGCCTCGAGGTCCACAGGGCGGGCCATGGCTTCGTCCTCGCCCTGCCGCGCCGCACGATGGATTGCCGCAGCGGCAACCGTCTCGGCCCCGGCGATGGCGAAGCGGACACTCACGCCGCTGCGCTGGTCGACCGAGTTCGAGACCCGCAGCGCGCGGGTGAACCGGGCGAGGATCTCCACGATGTAGTCAGGCGTGTTCGAACCGAGCGCCGCCTCCTGGCGGATCACCGCCACCTCGTCGGAGAGCCGCAGCGGATAGTGGGTGCGGATCTCGGCGCCGAAGCGGTCCTTCAACGGGGTGATGATGCGACCGCGGTTCGTGTAGTCCTCAGGGTTGGCGCTCGCCACGACAAGGACGTCGAGGGGCAGCCGCAGGACGTAGCCGCGAATCTGGATGTCGCGCTCCTCCATGACATTGAGAAGTGCCACCTGGATGCGTTCGGCGAGGTCGGGAAGCTCATTGATGGCCACGATCCCCCGGTTGCTCCGCGGCACGAGCCCGAAATGGATCGTCTCGGGATCTGCGAGGCTACGCCCCTCGGCGACCTTCATCGGATCGACGTCGCCGATGAGATCGGCCACACTCGTGTCGGGAGTGGCCAGCTTCTCGACATACCGCTCGTCCCGGTGGCGCCAGGTAATCGGCAGTTCGTCGCCCAGCTGTGCGGCGCGCCGCTTGCTCGCCGCCGTGATGGGGGCATAGGGATGCTCGCCGAGTTCGGACCCTGCAATGACGGGGGACCATTCGTCGAGAAGTCCCGCCATGGTGCGCAGCAGGCGCGTCTTGCCCTGTCCGCGTTCGCCGAGCAGCACGATGTCGTGACCGGCAATGAGCGCACGCTCCACCTCGGGGATGACCGTGGACTCGAAGCCGTGGATTCCCGGCCAGGGATTGCGGTGCTCGCGAAGTGCGGCCAGGAGGTTGTCGCGAATCTCGGCGCGCACCGTCTTCTGCACGTGCCCCGAGGCTCGCAGCTGGCCGACAGTTGTGGCGGTGGGATTCATCACCCGCTCCACGGTAACCCGTTCGGGCAGGGAACCAACGGATTCGAGAGGGTCGTCGACCGCGCCCACATTCAGTCATCGTCGTCCGGCCCCACGCAGCTGGCACAGCCTTCGCCGAACTGACTGCCGTGCACGCCGGAACGGCGCCTCCCGGCTTCATCATCCACGAGCACCCCCGGAAAACCCTCCTCGACGAGTACGTGGAATTGGTCGACGATCCTGCAACCCGTCGGCGGCTCCTTCACGGCCTCGGAAACAGGCGGCACCGGAGTGGACATCTCGGAGCATGTCCACAAGAACTCTTATCGTCTCCTTGTCAGCTGGGACCCAGACCACAGATCCGGAGAAGAACTCATGACCAGTAGCAGGCACACGACCAGTGCATCGCCTCGAAACGCTCGGATCGGGAAGAGCCCTACGAAGCGCGCTCCGGAGCTGACCTGCTCGAGCTGCGGGGTGATCGCATGCAAATCTGCGGATGAGGACCGGTATCCGAGGTTCTGCCTCACCACTCGTACGAGTGGAGAACTCTGCGACGAGGCATTTTCCTGCTACACCGGAAATGAGGAGGAGGGCCGGATCTCAAGGGTCTCGGCCGGGATCGAGGGCGAGTTCTACGGTCGCATGACACGGGTGGAAGAGACCATCGAATTCATTCACCGAATGGGCTACAAGAAGATCGGTATTGCAACCTGCGTCGGATTGTTGGACGAGACCAAGATATTTGTCCGTATCCTGGCAGCCCACG
Organism: Propionibacterium sp.; assembly: GCF_047719395.1. Taxonomy (NCBI): domain Bacteria; kingdom Bacillati; phylum Actinomycetota; class Actinomycetes; order Propionibacteriales; family Propionibacteriaceae; genus Propionibacterium; species Propionibacterium sp. Next base: position 5,972 of record NZ_JBDNTB010000043.1, on the reverse strand, counting down.
AACTCGACTATTTCGTGGTGGGTTGCAAGGTCGGTGCCATCGACAAGAGCGACATCGGCGTCCCCGATTCGCAAAAGCTCAATCGTGGTAGCGGGCACGAGTCCATGTGTAACCCAATTCTCCAGGCGAAATCGCTTGAAGCCCATCACACGGATCTCAACATCCTGATAGGCCTTTGCGTCGGACATGACACTCTCTTCATCAAGCACTCGGCGGCACCGACGACAGTCATGATTGTCAAGGACCGAGTGCTCGGTCACAATCCGGTTCAGGCGCTGTACCTTGCAACTTCTGGATACTCACGATTCAAGGAAGAACTGTCGTGACACCCGTGCAATGGGTCCAGCCACCTCCCGACGCGATCATCACCATTCGCATGGGGACGCCCTCACCGCGCTGAGGCAGGCTGCGGCTCGTGATGCGGAGTCGGAGTCGACGAGCTGACCGTGGTGCTCGGCGGTGTGGCACCCACGACTCTCAACACGACTGGGCGGCCCGCAGCCATGCCTGCGCAGTGCTGATGATCTCACCCGTCTCGCGCTGCCAGTGGGGCTCTTGACCCCGGTAGGGCCCGGTGGCAAGTGAGATCGCCACCGCGGCGGCTCGCAGGCGCAGTTCCACCGGATCGACGCGCTGGTCGAAGACTTCGAGCAGCCGGGAGCGCAGCATGCCGAGCCGCCGAGCCTGGACCGCGTTCGTGTGCTGCACGGTCGACAGGTGCGCGAGCAGGCAGGCCAGGTCGTCCACCCGCCTGCCCGGGCCGCAGGCGTCGATGTCGAGCAGGCCGACCACCCTGCCAGCGCTGAGGTGAATCTGGCCCTCGTGGAAATCCCCGTGGGTGACTTCATTGCCCGCCGGGATGCCACTCAGACCCGCCTGGACGGTGGTGACCAGCTGCTCCAGACGCGCTGCCTCGCGGGGCAGCTGGCTGGCCACCATGGTGGCATAACGGCGCACTGCATCGCTCCACGCCGTGCGGCGGGGCATGTCCACCAGACTCCTCGGAAGGGCATCGAGGAGGGCCACGAGTTGTTCCCCGGCGATCACCGGTGGCTGCTCGAACAGCAGGTGTGCCATCGACTGCCCGGGCAGAGCAGCCGTGATGACCAGGTTCTCGTCGGTGACGGCGAGCAGCACGGGCACCGGAATATGGCCTCTGGCCAGCATGTCCAGACGGGCGACCGCCTGATTCACATGCCGTTCCGCCAGCGCCTTCACGTAGAACACGGCGGCGCCGCCATCCACCTGCACTCTGACCACGGCGTGGCGCCGGGGCCGGTAACTCACCACATGGAGGTCCAGCCGCGAAGGATCCACCGGCGGGCCGATGAGCCCGTATTCGGCCAGCACCCGACAGGCCGATTCCGCCACCGTTATCCGGGCGAGCCCCGGAAGGTCCGGGTCGTCCGGGTACAGCCAGGCTGCAACCTCACGTTCCCCGTCACCGAAGACCCCGGCGAGACGATCGTCCTCGCTGAGGCCACCGGCACGGGCAGTGAGGCCCACGATCTCGGTGCGTACGCCCTCGCCCCATCGAACCTGGCAGGAGTAGGTGACCGTGGTGGTGCGGCCGGGCATGACATCGACGTGGTCCAGCGCGGCGCTGACCAGGCTGCCCTGGTGGGCGGAGAGCACGGCAGAGAGGAGGTCGGCTGCCCCCGGTCCGGTGAGCAGATGCGCCCCGTCGAGGTCGGGCCCGGGACCGTCGCCGAACCCCACGCCATGATGGCCGATCCTCACGAATTGCCCTGACGGGCTCCCCCGCGGTCCGCACCGCTCGAGCCACCGCGCCGGTTCACCAGGCTGGGATGAGGTGCCGGGCGGTCTCGTGGCGCCTCGACAGCCGGGTCGGCTGCCGTCTGACCGGCATCGGCAGCGACCAGTACTGCCCGCAGGTTCAGCCAGGCGACCCTGCGGCCATCCATCTGGGTGACACGCATCTCGAAATCGTCGCCCACCTCGGGCGCCTCACCTTCGTCATCGTCATCGCGCTCGACAGGTTCGGCCGGCGCAAGGCGCACAGTGATGCTGTCGCCCACCGCCGGAATCTCGCCGCGCTGCGCCATGAAGTATCCCGCCACGGTGTCGTAGGGTCCCTCGGGCAGCACATAGCCGACAGCATCGGCGAATTCCTCCAAGGTGGTGAGGCCGTCGATGTCGCGCTGCTGGCGGTGCTTCCTGGTGTTGTCGTCGATGACGTCGTATTCATCGGTGATGTCTCCGACGAGCTCCTCGACGAGATCCTCCAGGGTGATGATCCCCGCAGTGCCGCCGTATTCGTCGAGGACCACGGCCAGGTGCGAGCGGCCACGGCGCATGTCGGCCAGCGCACGCGGCACCCGCACGGTTTCCGGCAGGCGCAGCACCGGGCGGGCCAGCCCGCTCACCGGCGCGTCACGCGTCTCGGGCGGAACGGCCATCAGATCGCGCACATGCACGAACCCGAGCACCCGGTCCGGCGAACCATCGATCACCGGATAACGGGAGTGCGCGCCACCCTGCACCTGGGAGACCGCCAGGGACACCGGCATCGTGCCGGGCAGGAAGTCCACCTCGGTGCGCGGAATCATCACCTCGCGCAGGCTGCGATCCCCCGCGCTGAAGACCTCGTCGACGATGTGCTTCGCCTCGGCGTCCAGGGAGTCGGCATTGATCACCATGGAGCGCAGTTCCTCGTCGGAGACCGCTTCCTTGCCCGCATTGGGATCGAACCCGGCCAGCCTGACGAGCAGATTCGTGCACACGCCGAGCGCCCAGATGAGCGGCCGGAAGATGGTGGCGACGCCGTTGACGAAGGGCGCCAGCCCGAGCGCGACCTCTTCGGGGCGCTGCAGCGCGAGCCGCTTGCTGAACAGCTCGCTGATCACGATGGAGCAGAACGAGATGAGCCCGGTGATCACGATGACGGCGAGCACGCCGGCGAAGGAGTGCGGCACACCCCACGACTCGAATGCCGGAGCCACCCAGGCCCCTGCAAGCGAGTCCGAACCGAATGCCGAGGAGAGGAAACCGGCCAGCGTCACGCCGATCTGCACGGCCGACAGGAAACGGTTCGGATTGGAGGTCAACTCCTGGATGGCCCGCCCTCGCGAACCACGCCTGGCAAGCGATTTCACCTGGGAGTCGCGCAGCGAGACCAACGCCATCTCGGCGGCGGAGAAAACCCCGCCGATGGCGAAGAGCAGGAAGATGATGACGATGGAGAGCCAGATCGGCATCTCAGCACCGGCCCCTCACGGCCGTCAGAGCACTCCTGTCGTCCTGCTCAGCACGAGCAGGAACGACACAGGGAACAGGAGGAGGCTTGGTCACCCTGCAAAGAATAGCGATCGGCCCCGCCGCCCCTGCCACCCAGCAACGAAGTTCAGCGTCGCGCTGCCGCCAGTCCATCGTCGAGAGCAGCCAGGAATTCTTCGGTGTTGAGCCACGGCTGATCGGGCCCCACCAGGATTGCGAGATCCTTGGTCATCCGGCCCTGCTCGACCGTCTGCACGCAGACCTTCTCCAGCGTCTCGGCGAACTCGACGACTTCTGGAGTGTTGTCCAGGGCACCGCGATGCTTCAGGCCACCGGTCCACGCGAAGATCGACGCGATCGGATTGGTCGAGGTGGGCTTGCCCTGCTGATGCAGCCGGTAGTGACGCGTGACGGTGCCATGAGCGGCCTCAGCCTCCACCGTCTTGCCGTCGGGGGTCATCAGCACCGAGGTCATCAGGCCCAGCGAGCCGTAACCCTGGGCAACCGTGTCGGACTGGACATCGCCGTCGTAGTTCTTGCACGCCCAGACATAGCCGCCCTCCCACTTCAGTGCGGAGGCGACCATGTCGTCGATGAGCCGGTGCTCGTAGCTGAGACCCTCGGCTTCGAAGCGCTCCTTGTACTCGGCCTCGTAGATGGCGGCGAAGATGTCCTTGAACTGGCCGTCGTAGGCCTTGAGGATCGTGTTCTTGGTGGACAGGTACACCGGGTAGTGACGCTTCAGACCGTAGTTGAAGGAGGCCCGGGCGAAGTCCTCGATGGACTTGTTGAAGTTGTACATGCCCATCGCCACCCCGCCGCCCTCGGGCATCTTGACGACTTCCATCTCCATGGGCTCCGAGCCGTCCTCGGGGGTGTAGGTGAGGGTGACGGTGCCGGCACCGGGGATCTTCACGTCGGTGGCGCGATACTGGTCGCCGAAGGCGTGGCGCCCGATGACGATGGGCTTGGTCCAGCCCGGCACCAGCCGGGGCACATTGGAGATCACGATCGGCTCGCGGAAGATGACACCGCCGAGGATGTTGCGGATGGTGCCGTTCGGGGAGCGCCACATCTTCTTCAGGCCGAACTCCTTGACGCGCGCCTCGTCAGGGGTGATGGTGGCGCACTTCACACCGACCCCGGTGCGCTGGATGGCATGGGCCGCGTCGACGGTCACCTGGTCGTCGGTGGCGTCGCGGTTCTCCATGCCGAGGTCGTAGTAGTCCAGGTCGACGTCAAGGTAGGGCAGGATCAGCCTTTCCTTGATGAACCCCCAGATGACGCGTGTCATCTCATCACCGTCGAGTTCGACTACCTGGCCCACGACCTTGATCTTGCTCATCCACTCATGCCCTTCTCGTCAACGGCTGATGTGGTCAACCTAGTGGATGGCACCGACATATTTCTGTGCTCCCAGCACCCGATCCGTGGTCCGGGTGGCCGGCAACCGATCATCACGTACCCGAACAGGGACGCACGCACCGCCTCGGACGAGGAATTCCCGGGTTGCCCGTGCCCGCAAACCCCGGCTGCGGACACGCCCGCACGTCGCTGCACGACGCACACCAGGGGCCCGCCTCCGGGCTGAGGGGACCCAGCGGCCCGTCCCGAGGGGGGCATCGTAATGTGAGAGACACACTCTCGGTGATGAGGAGATTTTTGTGAGCACTACACCCGTCAAGGTGGCCGTGACCGGCGCTGCCGGCCAGATCTGTTACAGCCTGCTGTTCCGCATTGCATCAGGATCATTGCTCGGTGACACCCCCGTTGAACTCCGCCTGCTGGAGATCACGCCCGCACTGCCCCGCCTCGAGGGCGTGGTGATGGAGCTCGAGGACGGTGCATTCCCGAATCTCGCCGGCGTCGAGATCGGCGACGATCCCGAGAAGGTCTTCGACGGCGTCAACCTGGCCATGCTCGTCGGCGCCATGCCCCGCAAGGAGGGCATGGACCGCAGCGACCTGCTGAGCGCCAACGGCAAGATCTTCACCGGCCAGGGCAAGGCCCTCAACAAGGTGGCCGCGAGCGATGTCAAGGTGCTCGTCACCGGCAACCCCGCCAACACCAATGCCCTCATTGCGATGGACAACGCAAAGGACATCCCGAACACCCAGTTCAGCGCGCTGACCCGCCTGGACCACAACCGCGCCAAGTACCAGCTCGCCAAGAAGCTCGGCGTGGGCGTCGGTTCGGTCACCAACATGACCATCTGGGGCAACCACTCCAACACCCAGTACCCCGATCTGTACAACGCCAAGGTGGACGGCAAGAACGCCTTCGAGCAGATCAACGACCAGGCCTGGTACGAGAACGAGTACATCCCCACCGTCGCAAAGCGCGGCGGCGCGGTGATCGCTGCTCGTGGTGCTTCCTCGGCCGCATCCGCCGCCAACGCCACCGTCGAGGCCATGCACGACTGGGCCGTCGGCACCCCCGCCGATGACTGGGTCTCCATGTCCGTCGTCTCCGACGGTTCCTACGGCGTACCGGCCGGCCTCATCAGCTCCTTCCCGGTCACCTGCAAGGACGGCGAGTACAAGATCGTGGAGGGCCTGGAGATCAACGACTTCGGCAAGAAGAAGATCGCCGAGTCGGTCGCCGAACTGCAGACCGAGCAGAACGCGGTCCGCGACCTCGGCCTCATCTGAGTCCGGCTCAATCACTCGATCACTAAGGTGGGGGGGGGGGGGGGGGGGGGGGCCCCCCCCGGGGGGGGGGGGGGGGGGGGGGGG
>NZ_JBDNTB010000042.1:22686-25914 GCF_047719395.1 Propionibacterium sp. | reverse complement strand
GTCGCCGCGCCAAATCCTCCGGACTTAAGACCGTCTCAGCCCCACGGCCCGGGGGGGGCGCCGGGGCCGGCCCCCCCCCCCGGCGTCTTCGGATGCGGGTCAGGCGGCCACTTCGGTGGTCGTCGGCTTGAAGCTCGGGCGACGTGCCTCGTAGGCATCGATGTCGTCGGCATGGCGCAGGCTCAGCGCGATGTCGTCGAGACCCTCCATCAGGCGGTACCTGGTGTAGTCGTCGATGTCGAAGCCGAAGCTCTGGTCGCCGGCCTGCACGGTGCGTGCCTCGAGGTCCACTGTGATGGGTTCGCCGGGATGGGCGTCGGCGAAGTCCCACAGCTGGGCGACCTGGTCCTCCGGCAGGGTGGCGAGCAGCAGCCCGGATTTTCCGGCATTGCCGCGGAAGATGTCGCCGAAGCGGGAGCCGATGACCACCTTGAAGCCGTAGTTCTGCAGCGCCCAGACGGCATGCTCGCGAGAGGAGCCGATACCGAAGTCGGGCCCGGCGATCAGGATGGTGCCGGACTCGTAGGCCGGCTGGTTGAGCACGAAGTCAGGGTCGTTGCGCCAGCTCTTGAACAGGCCGTCCTCGAAACCGGTACGGGTGATCCGCTTGAGGTAGACGGCGGGAATGATCTGGTCGGTGTCGACATTGCTGCGGCGCAGCGGCACCGGCACGCCAGTGTGTGTGGAGAACTTTTCCATGTCAGTTCCTTAGGAGAGATCGGCGGGAGCGGCCAGGTGCCCGGTGACTGCGGTGGCGGCGGCGACGGCCGGGCTCACCAGATGGGTACGTCCGCCCGGGCCCTGCCGGCCCTCGAAATTGCGGTTGGAGGTGGACGCGCTGCGCTCACCGGGAGCCAGCTTGTCGGGGTTCATGGCCAGGCACATCGAGCAGCCGGCATGACGCCAGTCGGCCCCGGCGTCGATGAATACCTTGTCCAGGCCCTCCTCGATTGCCTGGTCGCGCACCGCGACCGAACCAGGGACGACGAGCATGTGCACGGAGTCAGCAACCTTGTGCCCCTTGAGCACGTCCGCGGCAGCCCTCAGGTCTTCGATGCGGCCGTTGGTGCAGGAGCCGATGAAGACCGTGTCCACCGAGATGTCACGCAGCGGGGTGCCCGCCTTGAGGTCCATGTACTCCAGAGCGCGGGCGGCGGCGGCACGCTGGATCTCGGAGGCGAAGTCGCTGGGATCGGGCACCGCGGAACTCAGCGGCGCACCCTGACCCGGATTGGTGCCCCAGGTGACGAAGGGGGTGAGCTCGGAGACGTCGAGGACGACCTCGGCGTCGTACTGCGCATCGGGATCAGAACGCAGGCTCGTCCAGTATTCGACGGCGCGGTCCCAATCGGCGCCCTTCGGAGCGTGCGGGCGACCGGAGAGGTACTCGAAGGTGGTGGCGTCCGGCGCGACCAGGCCTGCCCGGGCGCCCCACTCGATGGACATATTGCAGATGGTCATCCGGCCATCCATCGACATCTTCTCGATGGCAGGGCCGCGGTACTCGGCGATGTAGCCCTGGCCGCCGCCGGTGCCGACCTTGGCGATGAGGGCCAGCACAACGTCCTTGGGCGAGACATCGGCGGGCAGCTCGCCCGTCAGGGTGACAGCCATGGTCTTCGGCTTGGCCTGCGGCAGAGTCTGGGTGGCCAGCACGTGCTCGACCTCGGAGGTGCCGATGCCGAAGGCCAGCGCGCCGAAGGCGCCGTGGGTGGCGGTGTGCGAGTCGCCGCAGACGATCGTCATGCCGGGCTGGGTGAGACCGAGCTGCGGGCCCATGACGTGCACGATGCCCTGCTCGGCGTCACCGAGGGAGTGCAGCGGAACGCCGAACTCGGCACAGTTGGCCCGCAGGGTTTCCACCTGGGTACGGGAGACGGGGTCGACGATCGGCTTGTCAATGGCCTCTGTGGGAATGTTGTGGTCTTCGGTGGCCACGGTCAGTTCGGGATGGCGCACGGTGCGACCGGCGAGCCGGAGCCCCTCGAAGGCCTGGGGGCTGGTCACCTCGTGGACCAGCTGCAGGTCGATGTAGAGCAGATCAGGCTCCTCACCCCCGCTCGTCACGACGTGATCGTCCCAAATCTTGTCAGCGAGAGTTCGTGCCATGGGTGCAATTATCACCCTGGACATACCAAAATACGAGATGATAGTCTCATACTATGGACAACTCGAGTGGTGTCGGCGTCCTCGACAAGGCCGCCCTGGTGCTCACAGCCCTGGAACAAGGGCCCACGACTTTGGCTGGCCTGGTGCAGTCGACAGGGCTGGCAAGACCCACCGCGCACCGGCTCGCCGTCGCCCTGGAGCATCACCGGCTGGTCGGCCGGGACCTGCAGGGTCGTTTCGTGCTCGGCCCCCGCCTGGTGGAGCTGGCCTCTGCCGCCGGTGAGGATCGGCTGTTGGCCACGGCAGGCCCGATTCTTGCCCGACTGCGCGACATCACCGGCGAATCCGCACAGCTCTACCGTCGCCAGGGGGACATCCGGATCTGCGCGGCCGCCGCGGAACGTCCCACTGGCCTTCGCGACACCATTCCTGTGGGCGCCCAGCTCACGATGAGCGCGGGTTCGGCGGCACAGGTGCTGCTGGCCTGGGAGGATCCTGACAAGATCCGGGACGGCCTGGCATCGGCAACCTTCTCGGCCGTAGCCCTCAACACCGTTCGTCGGCGTGGTTGGGCGCAGTCCATCGGGGAACGTGAGCCTGGGGTGGCCTCGGTGTCCGCGCCAGTGCGCTCCCCCGCCGGGAAGGTCATCGCAGCGGTGTCCGTGTCGGGCCCGATCGAGCGGTTGACCCGCCAGCCCGGACGGCTGCACGCCCCCGCCGTCATCGCCGCGGCGGAACGGCTTTCCGAGGTGCTGCGCCGAGCATCTGCCGAAGAGCACTAGCTCCCCGGGCAGAGGACAGCTGCCGAACAGCACTGGGCGCTCCTACGAAGGAGGACCCCACACTGAGCGAGGTCCTCCTTGTTTCCACCTGGTAGCCCCGAGCGGATTCGAACCGCCGTTTCAGCCTTGAGAGGGCCGCGTGCTAGGCCGCTACACAACGGGGCCAGGTATTTCTGCTTGTTCAATTGTGCTGGTCGAACCAGTCGTCACCACTGCTTTCGTGCCTCGCCTGCCGGTCCTCCGCCCCCAGGCGGCGGGAGACCATCCCGGGGGGTACACGCCGCCAGACAGGCCGGCCCGCACCACCAACCCCCGGGGGGCGCAATTACCCACAACC
>NZ_JBDNTB010000042.1:0-22676 GCF_047719395.1 Propionibacterium sp. | reverse complement strand
TTTTTGTTGTTGTGACTGTGGGGTGCCGCCACCACGCGCCCCGCGCGGGGCCCGGGCCGCCCCCGCGGCCCCGCCGCCCGCCGGCGCCCCACGACATGCGCTGGGGTACCAGGACTCGAACCTGGACTGACGGAACCAGAATCCGGCGGGCTGCCAATTACCCCATACCCCACTGGCACACGGGCTTCCCCGCGTCGGCAACGTCCACAGACTCTAGTGGATATGGGCCGCAGAGATCAAACTGAGGGTTTCGGTGTGCGCCGTCGCAGGCCCAGCAGTCGGGCGACCAGAACCGCGAGAGCCCCGGCAAGCGCGTAGGAGAGCACATTGACTCCCGTGGTCGTCCAGCTGCTCTGGTCGATGGCCCTGGTCTGCACGAGCGTGCCTCCGATGACGGCATAGCTGAAGGTGCTCACATTGTTGGCTGCATGCATCGCGATCGAGGCTTCCAGGCCCCCTGTGAGCACCACCATGAGCCCGGCGGCCAGGCCGAACCCGAAACGGTCGGCGAACAGCGCGAGATTCTGCGTGCCGTGCATCGCGGCGAAGACCAGCGCGGAGACGACCACCGCAATCCACCACCGCCCGGTAAGTGCACCGAGTGCCTGCTGCAGATAGCCGCGGAACAGGAACTCCTCCCCTGCCGCCTGCAAGGGTGCGGTGAGCACCACAAGGACGATCCAGACCCAGGCATTCGGTGGCGGCGCCGACTGCCAGGGCGTGTCGCCGCGCGCCAGCAGGTAGATGCCGTTGAGGACCACGAAGCCGATGACCAGGCAGATCGACAGCTGGACCCAGCGCATGCCAGGACGCACCGAGATCACCCAGCGAGCAGCGATTCCGTTCCAGACCCGCGCGACGAACAGCACGATCACGATGGGACAGGCAAGTGCCAGGTCGACGATCGCGATGCCCTCCGGCACGTGGTAGCCCACCACCAGCCGGTAGGCATCCTGGAATCCCGTGGCACGACCCCTGGCCAGCCAGGATGCCGTGCTGCCCAGGTAAAGCAGCAACTGGGAGCCCACCAGGTAGCCGAGGAAGACCATGATGATGCCGGCGATGGCGCGAAAACCCATGCCGGAGTCTGGCGTGGCGGACTCCGGCAGGACCATCACCTGGGTGTAGTCGACCCCTGCCGGCGGGTCATGCAGCGCAACCCCGGACAACGGGGTCGGCGGTGGGGACATCCTCGGGGATCCCGCAGCACCAGCAGGACGAGGCTTCGGTGATGGGGCGGTCTGGCGCGGGGTGGCCTTGCTGGTGGGGCGATTCCGGGGGGCCGCCCCGGAGGTCCGGCTCTTGGAAGATTTCCCGGACGGATGTCGGCGCGGCGCGCCGCTGTGCCGGCTCACCCTTCCGCGCCGAAGGCGTCGTCCACCGCACCGTCCACGACGGGATTGGTGAGCGTGCCTATGCCCTCGATCTCCACCGAGACCTTCTGGCCGGGCAGCATCGGGCCCACCCCTGCCGGGGTGCCGGTGAGGATCACGTCGCCGGGGAGCAGAGTCGTGAAATTGGAGATGAAGGAGATCAGTTCGGCCACTGGGTGGATCATGTCCGAGGTGACGCCCTGCTGGTGGACGGCGCCGTCCAGTGTGGTGGTGATGTGCAGCTGGCCCGCCTCGGCCAATTCGAGGTGGCTGACGATCCACGGGCCGAGGGGGCAGAAGCTGTCCCATCCCTTGGCGCGGGTCCACTGGCCGTCGCTGTGCTGCAGGTCGCGCGCGGTGACGTCATTGCCGATGGTGAATCCGAAGATCACCTCGGCTGCCCGATCGGCCGGCACCTGATGGCAGATCCTTCCGATCACGACGGCCAGTTCGCCCTCGAACTGCAGATCGTCGGTCTCGGCGGGCTTGAAGATGGGCTCGTCGGGGCCGATGACGGAAGTGTTCGGCTTGAGGAAGGTCAGCGGAGTGGTGGGCACCTCATTGCCGAGTTCGCTGGCATGGGCGGCGTAATTGCGGCCGATCCCGACGATCTTGGACCGGGGGATCACCGGGGCGAGCAGTCGTACATCGTCGAGCGGGTGCCGCTCCCCGGTGTACTTGACCGGGCCGACCAGCGGGTCTCCGGTGATGGCAGCGATGGTGTCGGGGTGTTCATCGGCGTCGACGGCCAGTTCGACGATGCCGAAGGCCGGATCCTTCCCTTCGACCGTGTATCGAGCGATGCGCATGGCATCAATCTATCCCGGGCTGGTCGGGCCCCTGTGGCGCTTGGCAGACAGGCCGAGCACGAAAGGCCTGGCTCCAGGACTCAGGGCCAGAACGGCTCAGGACGTGGTCGGGACGGCTTCGGTGGCCGGGACAGCGCCGTAGCCCTTGAGAAGGCCATACAGATAGGCCTCCAGCAGGGCCTCCCAGGAAGCCTCGATGACGTTCTCCTTGACGCCCATCGTGGTCCAGGTGCGTCCACCGAAGGAGGTGTCGATCTGGACGCGCACCGTCGCATCGGTGCCATGCCCCTCGTCGAGGATCCGCACCCGGTAGTCGGTCAGCTCGTAGTCGCCCACCTGGGGGTAGACCGGGCGCAGAGCCAGGCTGAGGGCATGCCCCAGGGCATCGACCGGGCCATTTCCCTCGCCGACGTAGAGCTGCTGGGTGCCGCGAGCGGCCAGTTTGACGGTGGCTTCCGAGCCGGCGTCACCGTGGCCGCTGGACTGCTCGGTGAAGATGCGCCATGAGATCACCTCGAAGGGTGGCTCATCGAGTTCGCCCGTGTTCTGGCGCACCAGCAACTCGAAGGAGGCATCGGCAGCCTCGTAGGCATAGCCCTTGGCTTCCCTGGCCTTCACGAGGTCTGCCACCCGGCCGGCCACTTCTCGGTCGGACAGGTCGAGGCCGAGCTGCTCGCCCTTGATCTGGATGTTCGCCCGCCCGGCCATGTCGGAGATCAGCATCCGCATGTCATTGCCGACGTCCTGCGGGTCGACGTGCTGGTACAGGTCTTTGTTGACGCGCAGCGCGCTGGCGTGCAATCCCGCCTTGTGGGCGAAGGCCGACTCCCCGACATAGGGCTGACGCGCTGCCGGGGGCTGGTTGGTGATCTCCGCAATGGTCCGGGAGATCCGGGTGAGATTGGAGAGCTGCTCGGGCGTGACCACCGGCCAGTCGTACTTCAGCTGGAGGTCGGCGATCAGCGTGACGAGATCCATGTTCCCGGTGCGCTCGCCGTAGCCGTTGATGGTGCCCTGCACCATGTTCACCCCGGCCTCCATGGCCACCAGGCTGTTGGCCACCGCGCACCCGGAGTCGTTGTGGCAGTGCACTCCCAGGTCCACACCGATCGACGAGGTGGCCGAGACGACATCTGCCATCCAGGCAGGCATCATCCCGCCATTGGTGTCGCAGAGCACCACCATCTCGGCGCCGGCCTCGGCCGCCGTCCGCACGACCTCAAGGGCATATGCGGGATTGGTACGGAAGCCGTCGAAGTAGTGCTCGGCGTCCACGATGACCCGTTTTCCCTCACCGATGAGGAATTTCACGGTGTCGGTGATCATCGCGAGGTTCTCGTCCAGCGAGGTGCGCAGCGCCTGGGTGACGTGCACATCATGCGCTTTGGCCACGACGCAGACCCAGTGGGTGCCCGCATCGCACAGCGCCCTGGTCAACGGATCGGTGTCGGCCGAGCCGCCGGCCCGCCGAGTGGATCCGAAGGCAACCAGTTCGGCGTTGCGCAGTTCCAGCGAGCTGGCCCGGGCGAAGAACTCGGTATCCACCGGGTTTGCACCGGGCCAGCCGCCCTCGATGAAGTCGATGCCGAGCGCGTCGACCTGCGCCGCGATCCGCAATTTGTCGGCGACGGCCAGGTGGATGCCCTCCTGCTGGGCGCCGTCGCGCAGGGTGGTGTCGTACAGCTGGAGGTTCTCTGGGCGTACCGGATCCACAGTCATTGTTCTTCGGCCTGTCTGGTGCCGGTCAGCAAACCCGCTGGGTCCAGCCGTGGGTGTCGGCGATACGCCCGTACTGGATGTCGAGCAGCCGGTTGCGCAGCTGGATGGAGTAGCCACCGTCGACGGGCACGTTCACCTCGTGGCGGCCCGACTCGTCGGTCAGCGAACCGATGGGCGTGATCACCGCTGCAGTGCCACAGGCGAACAGCTCCGTCACGGTGCCGTCGTCGATGCCCTGGTACACCTCTGCGAGGCTCACCGGGCGCTCCTCGACGGTGAGGCCGAGTTCAGGGGCGAGGGTGAGCAGCGAGTCCCGGGTGATGCCGGGCAGGATGTTGCCATTCAGTTCAGGGGTGACCAGCTTGTTGTCCTTGGTGACGACGACGAAGTTCATTCCGCCGAGTTCCTCGACCCACTTGTGCTCGGCGTTGTCGACGAACATCACCTGGTTGCAGCCGTGCTCATAGGCGATCGACTCGGCCAGCAGGCTGGCCGCGTAGTTGCCACCACACTTCGCAGCACCGGTGCCGCCATTGGCGACCCGGGAGTGGTGCGACTCCACCCAGATGTCCACGGGCGCGACGCCACCGGCGAAGTAGGAGCCCACCGGCGAGGTGATGATGCAGAAGGTGACCGCCTTGGAGGGACGCACGCCGAGGAAGGACTCTGTGGCGATCGCGAACGGCCGGATGTAAAGGCTCTGCTCCTCACCGGTCGGCACCCAGCACACGTCCACCGCCACGAGCTGACGCACGGCCTCGACGAAGTCATCCTTCGGCAGTTGCGGCAGCGACAGCCGCGCGCAGGAGTTCCAGAAGCGTTCCGCATTGCGCTCGGGACGGAACAACCAGATGGAGCCGTCGGCTCGGTGATAGGCCTTCAACCCTTCGAAGACTTCCTGGGCGTAGTGAAAAACAGCGCCAGCGGGATCCATCGAAATCGGGGCGTGATCTACGATCCGGGCATTCATCCAGCCAGATTCTTCGGTCCAGTCGATCAGCGCCATGTGGTCTGAGAAATAAACGCCGAAACCGGGATTCTCCTGAATCTTCGCAATCGCGTCCTCAGCGAGATAGGACGGATTACTGGGAGTGGTGAACGTCAATGCCATGGTTCGGAGTTTATCCCAGCTGTCACATCCTCCCCGGTACAGGCCGAATCGCCTGATCCTCTGATTCCGCTGATGCCCACGAGCAATACCGCAATCGCGCCGCAGCGACTGGGACCGGCAGCGTAAACGGCCCGTCAGGGTCCTAGGGTTGCGTCCATGGCAACAAATACAGGACGGACGTCCATAGCGGTGATTCCCGGTGACGGGATCGGGCCCGAGGTGGTGGGTGAAGCCCTCAAGGTGCTCATCGCGACGGTGGGTGCCGACACCTTCGATTTCAGCCACTACGAGCTGGGCGCCCAGCACTGGCTGGACACCGGCGAGGTCCTGTCCGACGAGACCCTGGCCGAACTGGCCGGCAAGGACGCCATCGTTCTCGGCGCGGTGGGCGCGGCTCCTGGCAGCACAACAGTCCCTTCCGGTCTGCTGGAGCGCGGGCTGCTGCTGAAGCTGCGCTTCGAGTTCGACCAGGACGTCAATCTTCGCCCCTCCGCTGGGTACCCCGGAGTGGCCAGCCCGCTGTCCCAGGCCGTGCTCGACAAGGGCCCGGTCGACTTCGTCGTGGTGCGTGAGGGCACCGAGGGGCTGTACTGCGGCAACGGCGGGTCGCTGCGCAGAGGAACGCCCCATGAGGTGGCGACCGAGGTGAGCATCAACACTGCCTTCGGCGTGGAGCGCGTGGTGCGCTACGCCTTCGATCTGGCCCAGCGTCGCCGTCACAAGCTGACTCTGGTGCACAAGCACAATGTGCTGGTCAACGCCGGGGGCCTGTGGCGCCGCATCGTCGAGGAGGTGGCCACCGAGTTCAGCGAGGTCGAGCACGACTACCTGCACGTGGACGCCGCGACCATCGCCCTGGTCACCGACCCGCAGCGCTTCGACGTGATCGTCACCGACAATCTGTTCGGCGACATCCTCACCGACGAGGCCGCGGCAGTGACCGGCGGCATCGGGCTGGCACCGAGCGCCAACATCAACACCGCGCGCACCTTCCCATCCATGTTCGAGCCGGTGCACGGCTCCGCGCCCGACATTGCGGGCCAGGGTATCGCCGACCCGACGGCCGCGATCTCCTCCATGGCGCTGCTGCTGTCCCATCTGGGTCGCGACGAGGACGCCGCCCGGATCGACTGTGCGGTGCGCGCCGACATCACCGAGCGGGGTGCCGCGAAACGCTCCACCACCGAGATCGGCGACGCCATCGCAGCGAGAGTTTCCTGAGACAGCGACGAGCTCCGCTGGGCGCGCCCGACCAGCGGCCTGACACCACCGATCGGCCACGACAGTGGTTCACACGCCGCTGGTCGGTCCAGGCCGCGGCGTCAGGCCCTGGCCGGTTCCATGGCCCGCAGCAGATTGGCCATCTCGACAGCCGCTTCGGCGCAGTCGAAGCCCTTGTTGCCCGCCTTGGTGCCGGCCCGCTCGATGGCCTGCTCGATGTTCTCCGTGGTGAGTACCCCGAAGAGAACGGGCACCCCGGTGGCCAGGCCGGTTTGAGCAATGCCTTTGGACACCTCGGCGCAGACATGGTCGTAGTGAGTCGTCGCGCCACGAATGACCGCACCGAGACAGATCACCGCGTCGTAGTTTCCGGACTCGGCCATCTGCCTGGCGACAAGCGGAATCTCGAAGGCGCCAGGCACCCAGGCCACGTCGATCGACTCGTCGGCCACGCCGTGCCGGGTGAGGCCGTCCAGAGCACCGGACAGCAGTTTGGCGGTGATGAACTCGTTGAACCGTGCCGCGACGATGCCGATCCGCAGGCCGTCTGCGACCAGTTCTCCCTCGAATGTGGTCATGTGATGTCCCTATTCCCCGCAGCGGCTTGCCCGCTGCGAATCTGAATCTGCCCGCAGCGGCTTGCCCGCTGCGAATCTGAATCTGCCCGCAGCGGCTTGCCCGCTGCGAGTTGACATGGTGCTTGCTCAGTAGTCGAGCAGGTGACCCATCCGGGTCTTCTTGGTGCGCAGGTAGCCCAGGTCGAAGGCGGTGGCCGGCATTTGCAGCGGCACCCTCTCTGCGATGTCGATGCCGCATCCGGCGAGCTGGTCCACCTTGTCGGGATTGTTGGTGAGAAGGCGCAGGCTGGTCACCCCGAGATCCCGCAGCATCTGCGCGCCCACCGCATAGTCGCGCGCGTCCCCGGGGTAGCCGAGCGCCTCATTCGCGGCGAGGGTGTCCATTCCCCGCTCCTGCAGCGCATAGGCGCGCAGCTTGTCGATGAGGCCGATGCCCCGTCCTTCCTGGCGCAGGTAGAGCAGCACGCCCCTGCCCTCGTGCGCGATCATCTCCAGCGCCGCGTCGAGCTGCTGGCCGCAGTCGCAGCGCAGCGAGCCGAGCACGTCCCCGGTGAGACATTCGGAGTGCATCCGGCACATGAGGTGGCTGCCATCCCCGATGTCCCCCGTGACCAGGGCGAGGTGCTCCGCCCCGCTGACCCGATCGCGATAGGCATGCACCATGAAGTCGCCGTGTCGTGTGGGCAGCGATGCGGTGGCAGCGCGTTCGACGAGCACTTCGTGGCGCCAGCGATAGGCCTTGATGTCGGCCATGGTGCACGACGCCAGATCCCAGCGCCGGGCGAATTCCCGCAGCTGCGGGCGACGCATCATGGTGCCGTCCTCGGCCATGATCTCGCAGCACAGCCCGCAGGGTTCCTGACCCGCGAGTGTCAACAGGTCGACGGTGGCCTCGGTGTGCCCTTCTCGTTCGAGCACCCCCATTGGGCGCGCTTCCAGGGGGAACATGTGGCCCGGCCGGCGCAGTTGTCCGGGGCGCAGACCCGGGTCGGCACAGGCTCGCGCGGTAAGGGCCCGTTCACCACAGGAAATGCCGGTGGTGGCGCTCACATGGTCCACCGACACCATGAAGGCGGTCTGGTGATTGTCACCATTGCGCGAACTCATGGGCTCCAGGCCCAGACGCCGGCACACCGAGTTGGCCATCGGCATGCAGATCAGTCCCCGGGCGTGGGCGGCCATGAAGTTGATCTGCTCATCAGTGACGGGGGCTGCGGCACAGATCAGGTCGCCCTCGTTCTCACGATCCTCGTTGTCGCTGACAAGCACGATGCGTCCCAGGCGCAGGTCGGCGATCACAGCTTCGACTCCCTGGCGGGCCAAGCCGGAATCGTCGCGATCGGCTGATTCCAGGTGGCTCAATTGCTTGTCAGGCATGGTTTCCTCTCGTCGGTGCGCCCAGCATCTGGGCAAATGATGTATGTCTTGAGCTGTTGGCGGAGCCAGACGCGCCGAGCAGGGCCTCCACGTACTTGCCAAGGATGTCGGCCTCCAGATTCACCGTGTCGCCGCGACGCCGGCTTCCGAGCGTGGTGCGCTCTGCGGTGTGCGGGATCACGGCAGCCTCGAAACTGCCGGCACCGAGCCTGGCCACCGTGAGGCTCACGCCGTCCACCGTCACGGAGCCCTTCTGCACCAGATGCCGGGTGAATTGCTGGTCGGCGTGCACCGCGAACCAGACTGCATTCGCGTCGGTGCGCAGCGCGCTCACCACGCCTGTCGTGTCCACGTGCCCTGTGACGAAGTGGCCGCCGAAGCGACCGTCTGCGGGCATCGCGCGTTCCAGGTTGACCCGTTCCCCCGCTCTGACCAGCCGCAGCGCCGAGCAGGCCATCGTCTCGGGTGAGACATCGGCGCAGAAGCTGTCCGGTGCGAGGCGAGTGACGGTGAGGCAGACCCCGTTGACGCAGATCGAGTCGCCCACTGCGGCATCGTCAACCACGAGCGGTCCGCCGATCTCGAGCTCGGTGGCTTGTCCGGTGCGACGTACCGCCCGGACGGTCCCCACTTCTTCGACTATGCCTGTGAACACTGGAGCACCTCGCTCTCCCACAGCAGGTCCTCACCGAGCCGGGTGAGCTGCGGCGGGCCGATCTGGAAGGCCGAGCTGGGATCGCTGACACCGATTCCCGCGACAGGCGACGGGGCGTCGGCGCCACCGAACAGCTTCGGGGCGAGATAGGCCTGGATCTTGTTGACGATGCCCGCGTGCAGCGCGGACCAGTTGAGCCGGGCGCCGCCCTCGAGCACCACGGAGTCGATGCCGCGGGCACCCAGCGCGGTGCACAGCGCCCGCAGATCGACGTGTCCCTCGCTGGTGGGAAGCACCATCACCTCGCAGCCTGCCTGGCGGTATCCCTCGGCCCTAGCGGTGTCGGTGCTGCAGGTGGCAAGCAGTGTTGGCGTGTGGTGCGCGGTGCGCACGACAGCGGCGTCCATGGGGGTGCGCAGCCGGGTGTCGCAGATGATGCGCAGTGGGCTGTGGCTGCCGGGCAGGCGGCAGGTGAGGTGCGGATCGTCGGCGAGCACGGTGCCGACGCCCACCATGATCGCGGCCCACCGGTGGCGATCCTGCTGAACACGCTCACGGGACTGTTCGCCACTGACCCAGCGAGAGGCTCCGGTGCGGGTGGCGATCTTGCCGTCCAGGGTCATCGCGTACTTCATCACCACGAGGGGACGTCCGGTGGTGATGAAATGGAGGAAGGGCTCATTGAGCGCCGCACACTCCTGGGTGAGCACGCCTGTGGCGACGGCGATGCCGTGAGCGCGCAGTGCGGCCACGCCCCTGCCGGCCACCAGTGGATTGGGGTCGAGGCACCCGACCACCACCCGGGTGATGCCTGCCGCGATGAGCGCATCGGTGCACGGCGGGGTCTTGCCGGTGTGGCAGCAGGGCTCCAGGGTCACATAGATCGTCGCGCCATGGGGATCGTCTGCGCATGCCGCCAGCGCATTGCGTTCTGCGTGCGGGCCACCGAAGTACTCGTGGCCGCCACGCCCGATGATCACGCCGTGATGCACCACGACGGCGCCGACCAGTGGATTGGGGTTGACCCTGCCCAGGCCGATCTGGGCGCAGGAGAGCGCCGCGCGCATGAATTGTTCGTCTGACACCAGAACTCCCGGATTGCAATACCTGAATTCGTCGATGACTTCGGGTATTGGGTTCTGGTGCCGAATTGATCATGCACGATGACCGGAACAATTCCAGTCGATTCAGCAATGGATTTTGCACCACCACTGCACCGCGCAGTGCGAAAAAGAATTCGACACGTCTTCTTCCATCCAGACTTTACTGTCGGTTCCGGAATTGCACCGGATCATGCGCAGAAGCGCTCGCGGACTGTACCGCCGATCGGGAATTTCACCCTGCCCCGAAGACGTTGCTGTTCAGTTTTTTCCTGAGTTCCCACCGTTCAGCTTCGTGAAACTCAGATCTCGGGGCACACTGTACGCCCCCAAGGGCGCCAGGCTGCCGCGGTCCCAGCAGGGTGCAGGAGAGGGATGACCCCACCCCTGCACCCGCCGGAGTCAGCGGATCAACTCGCGCATGGCGCGAATCAGGTCAGCGTGTTCAGCGCGCGACAGAACCCTCGGTGTAGTCGGCGTCCTTGTCCTCGGCCCATGCGAACAGGGCGCGGATCTGCTTGCCGGTGGCCTCGATCGGATGGGCCTCGCCCTCGGCGCGCAGCTTCTTGAACTCGGGGGCACCAGCAGCCTGGTCGTCCATGAAGTTCTTGGCGAAGGTGCCGTCCTGGATGTCGGAGAGAACAGCCTTCATGTTCTTCTTGACGTTCTCGTCGATCACGCGCGGGCCCGACACGTAGTCGCCGTACTCGGCGGTGTCGGAGCAGGACCAGCGCTGCTTGGAGATGCCACCCTCGTTGATGAGGTCGACGATCATCTTCATCTCGTGACAGACCTCGAAGTAGGCCATCTCGGGCTGGTAGCCCGCCTCGACGAGCACCTCGAAGCCGGTCTCGATGAGCTTGGACAGGCCGCCGCACAGCACGTCCTGCTCGCCGAACAGATCAGTCTCGGTCTCCTCGCGGAAGCTGGTCTTGATGGCGCCGGCGCGCAGGCCGCCGATCGCCTTGGCGTAGGAGAGCACCAGTGGCCAGGCCTGGCCGGAGGCGTCCTGCTCCACACAGACCAGCACCGGGACCCCACGCCCCGCCTCGAACTCGCGGCGCACGACATGGCCTGGCCCCTTCGGGGCAACCATGATGACGTCGTGGTCGGACGAGGGCTTGATGTATCCGTAGTGGATGTTGAAACCGTGGGCGAACAGCAGGGCCGCACCGGGCTTCAGATTGGGCTCGATGGAGTCCTTGTAGACCTGTGCCTGCACTTGGTCAGGGGCGAGGATGGTGACGACGTCACCATCCTTGACGGCGTCCTCGACGGACTTCACGGTCAGGCCGGCTTCCTTGGCCTGAGCGATCGAATGGGATCCCTCACGCAGGCCCACGACGACGTTCACGCCGCTGTCGCGCAGATTGAGTGCGTGCGCGTGACCCTGCGAGCCGTAGCCGATGACCGCAACGGTCTTCGACTGGATGATCGACAGATCGGCGTCGTCCTCGTGGAACATTTCTGCTGCCATTACTTCTCCTGATTGTTGTTGTTGTTGCGAGTCGCGGGTTGTTCAGGACGAATGCCTGGCCAGAGCCGGACGATTCTTCTCGTTGATGCTCTTGCTGCCTCGCCCCAGGGCAACCCGCCCCGACTGCACCAACTCGATGATGCCGTACGGGGTGAGCATGGTGGTGAGTGCCTCGATCTTCGCCTGGCCCCCGGTGGCCTCGATGGTCACCGACTCCGGGCTCACGTCAACCGCGTGTGCCCGGAAGAGATTGGTGATGTCGATCACCGCGGCCCGCGTGTGGTCGGTGCATCGCACCTTGACCAGCAGCAGCTCGTGGTTGATGGCATCGTCGTCCAGCTCAACGATCTTGTAGACCTCGATGAGCTTGTTGAGCTGCTTGACGACCTGTTCGACCACGCTCTCGTCCTCGAGAGACATCACGATGGTCATCCTGGAGACTTCTGGGCGTTCCGTGGTGCCGACGGCCAGCGAGTCGATGTTGAATCCGCGCCGCGAGATGAGTCCCGCCACCCTGGCCAGCACGCCGGGGCGGTTGCTCACCAGGACGCTGAGCGTATGGCTGCTCACAGCTCCTCCTCGTGCCACTGAGGCGCCATGCCACGGGCGATCATGATCTCGTCGTTGCTGGTGCCTGCCGCGACCATCGGCCAGACCATGGCGTCCTTCTCACAGACGAACTCCATCACGACGGGTTTGTCGGTGATGGCCGACGCCTTGTCCAGCACCTCGGTGACCTCCTCAGGTGTGCGGGCTCGAAGCCCCACGCAACCCATCGCTTCGGCCAGCTTCGGGAAGTCCGGCACGAGATCGGTGTCGAGATCGGTCTGGGAGTAGCGCTGGTTGTAGAACAGCGACTGCCACTGGCGGACCATGCCGAGGGTGTTGTTGTTGATCACGGCGATCTTCACCGGAATGTGATTCAGCGCGCAGGTGGTGAGTTCCTGGTTGGTCATCTGGAAGCAGCCGTCGCCGTCGATTCCGACCACCACTTGGTCGGGGCAGCCCACCTGGGCGCCCATCGCGGCCGGCACGCAGTAGCCCATCGTGCCGGCGCCACCCGAGGTGAGCCAGTGCGCAGGGTGCTCCAACGGCAGGAAGTGCGCCGACCACATCTGGTGCTGGCCCACGCCTGTGACATAGATGGCATCCGGCCCGAAGTGCTCGCCGATCCGCGAGATCACCTTCTGCGGACTCAACAGGCCGTTCTGGGGCTCCTCCCAGCCTGCCGGATAGCGCATCTTGAGGTCGATGACGTAGTCACGCCAGGCGGAGATGTCGGCCATCCTGTGGTCCTTGAGGCGGCCGGTCAGGCCGCTGAGCACCTTCCGGGCGTCGCCGACGATCGGCACGTCCGCATTGCGGTTCTTGCCGATCTCGGCGGGGTCGATGTCGGCGTGCACCACGGTGGCCCGGGGCGCGAAGGAGTCGAGCTTTCCGGTGACGCGGTCGTCGAAGCGCATGCCCACCGCGATGAGCACATCGGCGCGCTGGATGGCTCCGACAGCGGCGACCGTGCCGTGCATGCCGGGCATGCCGAGGTTCAGCTCGCTGGACTGCGGGAACACCCCGCGCGCCATGAGGGTGGTGACCACCGGGATCCTGGTCAGTTCCTCGAAGGCGGCCAGTTCGTCCCAGGCGCGCGATCGCACGATGCCGCCGCCGGCCACCAGCACCGGACGCTGCGCCCCGGCGATCACCGATGCGGCCTGGCTGAGCTGGCGTCCATTGGGGGTGACGGTGGGCTTGTAGCCGGGCAACTCGATCCCATCAGGCCAATGGAAGGGCGCCGATGCGTTGAGGGCGTCCTTGGAAATGTCGACCAGAACCGGGCCCGGACGCCCGGTGGAGGCGATGTGGAATGCCTTCTTCACCTTCTCGGGAATGTCCTCGGCACGGGTGACCAGAAAGTTGTGCTTGGTGATGGGGGTGGTGATACCCCTGATGTCCGCCTCCTGGAAGGCGTCAGTGCCGATCGATGCGGAATTGACCTGGCCGGTGATGGCCACGATCGGGATGGAGTCCATGTAGGCATCGCCGATGGCGGTCACGAGATTGGTGGCACCTGGGCCGGAGGTGGCGACGCAGACACCCACCCTCCCGGTGGCGACTGCGTATCCTTCGGCGGCATGTCCGGCGCCCTGCTCATGACGCACCAGGATGTGCCGGATCGGCGAGTCGCACAGCGGGTCGTAGAAAGGAAGAATCGCCCCGCCGGGCAGCCCGAAAACCACCTCGACGCCGGATTTCTCCAGGGAACGGATCAGAGCCTGCGCTCCGGTCAGCACTGGCGCATCCTTGCGTCGCGCTGTCCCCTCGTTCACCACGTCCAGCCTCCTCAATCTCCGGGTCGCCGGACCCGGTCCCTGCACCGCGGAACTCTCGCGGACCTCGTAGCCGCAGTTCGCCGCGGCAACTCGGACCCCGGCCAACAAAAAACCCCCGCTGCCAAGGTGGCAGACGAGGGAGCGCTTCGTCGACGACGAAGCGCTAGACAATTACGAGGAACCGACGTGCGGGCACGACTGAAAGTATGCCAGCCCGGTCCACGCGACGTTCTGCAAGGATGGTTACTGTCTCATATTCTGAGACAGATCGTGTCATATCTCGTGTTCAGCTGCCTGCGACGCCACGCGTCGTCGCCTCCACCGTGCAGCGCCGGCCAACCGCACACTGCCGGCCACAAGACATAGGGCACCCAGCACTGGGGCCACCCACCGAAGTGACGGTCCGAGCCACGCAGGCAGGCCGCTCACGCGCCAGAGGAGATCAAGGGGCACCAGACAGATCCATGCTGACCAGACCATCACGAGGACGCGCTGCGTGGTGTGCAGGCCCGCGGCCACAAGGGGCAGATCATTGTCCTGGGACCACCCCAGGTGATCATTGTGACGTGACCTGCTGTTCTCGGAAGCAGTCATGAGAGGGCGCACAACGATGAGTCCGGCCACCAGGGCGGGGGCGCCCTGCCCTGCGAAATGGCCGGGCACACCGACGGCCAGCGCCAGACAGGTCCACACCAGTGCTTCGGTATGGCGTTGCGCACGTACCGCTGTGGCGGAGATGGCCAGCCCCGCGATGCCGAGCAGTCCCCCGATCACCCACCCCGTCGAGCCAGCCACAGATCCGAGACTCGGGTTGAGCGCGGTGGGAACCACGGCGGCGCCGCGCCGGAAGAGCCACCAGAAGTCATTCGTGGCCCAGGGTATGGCCAGCAGACCGCAGGAGGTGAACAGCAGTGCGGTGCCGAGTGCGATCATCCCCCGCTGTCCGGGTGCACGCAGCAGCGGATCACGACGCCGGTGACGCCAGGCCGAAAGCCCTTCCATCGTGGCCGGAGTACCCCCCGGGTTCGATTCAGCATCTTCCGGGTTTGATTTTTTCACTCCCAACGCCGGGAGCCAGCTCCTCGGAACCAGCCCCGCGATGAGTAGCACCGCGACCCCCACCAGTGGGCCGATCCAGATCGAGCCCGCCAGCCCCAGTGCCACCGCTGGTTTTCGCGAGCCACGCCCTGATGGCAGCATTCCCCACATGACAAGAGCGATCATGAGCATGTCGAGGGTGCCCTGACCAGCGGCGGCGCGGGCCGGCGCGATCACGACCATGGCAAGGGCTGCGGCCATGGCGAGCCGCCAGGCCCGGAGCCCTGTGCTGCGGGCGACCAGCCAGCACACCGAGCTCGCGGTGATGACCAGGAAGATGAGCTGCCAGCCGAACCAGCCGCCGATGGCCATCACCGAGCCGATCCCGGCACCCACCGCCGACAGCGGGAAGATCATCCCGCTGGACGGATCAGGGGTCAGAAAGATCGTCTGGAAGCCGACCAGCTGGTGTGCGGTGAACCACATGGCACGCGCATGGGGCATCACAGGGTTCCACGGATCCGCCGTGCCGCCCGGAGCCAGGTAGGGAGCCGTGAGCACTGCCACCACCCATGCCGGCACCACCGTCATGGCGCGACAGCCCCACACCCGGACACTGCGTCCGTACCGCCGCACCGTGGGCCCATGTCCGACGCGCTCGGAAGCGGTGCTCACATCGGGCGCGGTGCTCACAGACGTACCGGGAAACCGGCCCGGTCGAGTGCCTGCTTCACCTCGGCGATGGTGAACTGGCCGTAGTGGAAGACGCTCGCAGCGAGCACGGCGTCAGCACCGGCACGCACTGCTTCCACGAAATCCTTGGGTTTGCCCGCGCCACCGGAGGCGATGAGCGGAACATCCACGAGGTTGCGTACGGCTTCGATCATCTCGGTGTCGAAACCGTCCTCGGTGCCGTCCGCATCCATGGAGTTGAGCAGAACCTCACCGCAGCCGCGGGTCACCGCCTCCTGCACCCACTCCAGGGCATCCAGACCTGCGGGGCGCCTGCCGCCGTGGGTGGTGACACCGAAACCGGAGGGCATGCCCGGCTCACGGCGGGCGTCGAGACTGAGCACGAGCACCTGATTACCGAAACGCTCGGTGATCTCGTTGATCGCCTCGGGACGCGCGATAGCTCCTGTGTTGATGCCCACCTTGTCGGCACCGCAGCGCAGCAGGGCGTCCACATCGTCGACACCGCGGACGCCCCCGCCGACGGTGAGGGGAATGAACACCGTCGAGGCGCACCGAGTGACCATGTCACGGGTGGTCTCGCGGCCGCGGGTGCTGGCAGAGATGTCGAGGAAGGTGAGTTCATCGGCGCCCAGTTCCCCGTATTTCCCGGCGAGCTCGACAGGGTCGCCGGCATCGCGCAGATGGGTGAAGTTGACGCCCTTCACGACCCGCCCGTCGGTGACATCAAGACAGGGGATGACACGGATCGCGACAGTCATGGCGGACAGACTATCGCCCCGCGCTGGCGTGGCTGGAGCTGAAGTCCTCCGATGGATTCAGGTTCACCGTGAGCCTGAATGGTGTCTTGGATGGGGGTGCCAAGATCGGGATCAGGGTTGAAGTGCGGATGTGGTGAAGGACACGACATGGAATTTCGTTACCTGGGCAATTCGGGTCTGAAGATCAGCGAGATCACCTACGGCAACTGGCTGACGCACGGCAGCCAGATCGAGAACGATGTGGCGATCGAGTGCGTGCATGCGGCGCTGAACGCCGGGATCACCTCCTTCGACACCGCGGACGTGTATGCCAACACGAAGGCCGAGAGCGTGCTCGGCATGGCCTTGGCAGGTCAGCGCCGCGAATCCCTGGAGATCTTCACGAAGGTCTATTGGCCGACCGGCCCGAAGGGGCACAACGACTGTGGCCTGTCCCGCAAGCACATTGTCGAGTCGATCGACGGCTCGCTGGCCCGGCTCGGTACCGACTACGTGGACCTCTACCAGGCGCACCGCTACGACACCGAGACGCCGTTGGAGGAGACCATGCTGGCCTTCGCGGACGTGGTGCGGGCTGGCAAGGCCCTGTACATCGGGGTGAGCGAGTGGACGGCGGACCAGATCCGCGCAGGGAAAGCCCTTGCCGACGAGTTGCACGTGCCGCTGGTGAGCAATCAACCCCGGTACAACATGATTTCCCGGGTGATCGAGGGGGAAGTGGTCCCCACCTGCAAGGAACTCGGCATGTCCCAGATCGTGTGGTCCCCGGTCGCAGAAGGCCTGCTCACCGGAAAGTATCTACCGGGTCACCCGGTGCCCATCGGGTCGCGGGCCGCCTCATCGGTCGGAACCGCACTGGCGCAGCGGATCCTCTCCGACCAGACTCTGCTGCAGCGCGTCCAAGATCTGCGCCATGTCGCCGAGTCGCTGGACCTGACCATGGCCGAGCTGGCGGTGGCGTGGGTGCTGCAGAATGACAATGTGTCAGCGGCCCTGGTGGGAGCATCCAGCCCTGAACAGATCACCAGCAATGCCAAGGCCTCAGGCGTCATCATCCCGCCCGACGCCCTGATGACCATCGATTCGATCCTCGGCGACTCCATCGAGCGTGATCCCGCGATGACGGCCCGCCGGGCACCGCTGTCGAGGCCCTGCTGACACCCTCCATTGCGCTGACCGGCAGTGCCTGTGGGCTTGGAGATCCAGGTGACGCGGATGTGTACCCCCGATGAAAGACGAGGTCGCAGCGGTGGAAGCCAACCAATATGTACGGATCCTATGGCACATTGGAAGGCGATCACAATCAGACCCTCACGGGTGTGCTCCTTGCCTTCGTTGTCGTCCTCGTAACATCCAAGGTCTACTCGACGGATGCGTCCGAGATTCTCCAGGCGAGCCAGGCCGCTTCGTCGGGCTCACCCGTCGTCGGTGACCAGTTGGCCCAGAATCGGGCAAAGACCTATGTCACCACCGCGGAGTCGCGCACCGTCGCGCATCATCGTCGTGTCGAGCCCGATGGCCGGGGATGGAAAATCAACCGTGACCGCCAATCTTGCGGTGGCGATCGCCGAGTCCGGCAAGAGGGTGGTCCTCGTTGACGGCGATCTTCGCAAGCCCGCCGCTGCCGAGACCTTGGGGTTGCTGCCCGGAGTCGGCCCCACCGACGTTCTCATCGGGCGCGCCGAACTTGGCGACGTGCTGCAACCGTGGGGTGAGACCGGGGAATCTATTCGTCCTCGGTGCCGGTTCTATTCCTCCCAACCCGAGCGAATTGCTGGGCTCCGACCTGCTGCACAGCCTCCTGAAGGAGCTTGCGGAGGACGCGATCGTAATCGTCGACGCGCCGCCGCTCATTGCCGTCACCGACGCCGCCGTTCTCAGCACCCGCACCGACGGCGTACTCGTCGTGGTGAGCGCCGGCCAGACGACTGTCGGGGGGCTTGAGGCTGCCACCCGCAATGTGCAGAGAGCCAATGGGAAGGTGCTGGCCGTCATTCTCAACAGGGTGCCGCTGCGCGTCCCCGATTCCCTGAACTACGGTTACGGATACGGTGGCGGGTCGCGTCGCACATGCGCACCGAGATGGTCCTCGACGCGATCGAGATGGCCCGCTGGTCCTGCGGGGACTCATCTTGACGATCGAGGCTGTCACAGCGATGCGGGGACGGGATCCACGTCGATTCGCTACGGCGAACGCCTCGCGCAGATCGGCGCCACGCCCTCGATCGGAACCGTCGGAGATTCGTATGACAACGCTCTGGCCGAGACGGTGAACGGCTACGACACGACAGAGCTGGTCCGCGGACCGGCGCACTCGGGCCCGTGGAAAACGGTCGAGGACCTCGAACTCGTGACGCTCGGCTGGGTGCACTGGCACAACGCCCAACGTCTCCACGGATACCTCCCCGACATCCCGCCCGGCGAGTTCGAGCAGACGTTCTATGCTCACCAAACCGACCGCAATCTGCTGGTCGGAACCACATAGCGCGAGTCTCCATCACACCCAGGACGCTTCAGGGTTTGGGCGCCCAACTGCTGGGCCGCTAGGTGAATGCGGAGAAGGAATCGATGGATCCGGCGCCACACGATACCGATGAGCGAGCCGAGTTGAAGCGGTTGCGCAAAGAAAACGCCAGCTTGCGGATGGACGAAGAGTTCCTGGTAAAAGCGGCGGCCTTCTTCGCAAGGAAGCACCAGTGAGCAAGAAATACACGCTGATGAACACGAAGAAGGCGCAGTTCCCCCATCACCTTGATGGCTACTTGTTGAACGTCTCGACGTCGGGATATTACGCGTGGGTCTGTACCCGGCGGCGACGCGATGATCAGATGCCGCCCCGAGTCATGTCCCGGCGGGGCCTGGACCGACGGATGCAGGGTATCTGGGCGGACTCACATCGCATGAGTATCCCCGGGTTCACGCCCAGCTGGCCCGTGAGGGCGTGGTAGTGGATCCCAAG
Source organism: Propionibacterium sp. (assembly GCF_047719395.1). Classification (NCBI taxonomy): domain Bacteria; kingdom Bacillati; phylum Actinomycetota; class Actinomycetes; order Propionibacteriales; family Propionibacteriaceae; genus Propionibacterium; species Propionibacterium sp. Next base: position 3,478 of record NZ_JBDNTB010000042.1, on the reverse strand, counting down.
ACGATGGCTGCGTCGATGCGCCGGCCGGGTCTGAAGGGGATCAGTCCCCGCCGGTTCCGCCCAGTCACGACGCTGCCCGGCACCAGGACCCACTCGATCCCCGACCGGCGCCGGCGGCGCTGGGACCAGGGTCGGGTGGTTGCCGTGTGGGTGAGCGACATCACCTGTCTGAGGACCGGCAGGGCTGGGTGCACCTGTGCGGGATCACAGACGCCTGCTCCAGAAAGATCATCTCGACGGCCATGTCGACCACGATGACGACCGATCTCGGGGAGGAAGCACTGCGCACGGCACGGATTCTTCGCGGGACAACAGCCGGGAAAGTGATCATCCATTCCGACCGTGAAGCCCAATTCACCTCGGAACAGATGTACCAGTGCTGCAAGAAATTGAACCTCGATCAATCGAGGGGACCAACCGGCGTGTACTGGGACAACGCCATGATCGAATCCCCATGGTCCATGCTGACGGCCGAGTTCTACGACCGCCACGAGTGGGCGGGCCCAGAACAGGCGATCCGTGGCATCCAGCAGTGGGTCTACGGGTTCCACAACACGAAACGGCTCAACTCGGCCATCGACTACCAAACCCCCACCGAGTTCGAGGATCAACAAGCCACGGCCCTCGCCACCACAGCCCGACCAAGTCCCAACCATCCGAAACTTACGGGTAACCCCCACTTGACCACGCAGGCATGCAACAGCGACTAGGAACTGCTGATGTTCAGACGCTGGTCGCAGACTCTTCCAACACCCAGTATCGTTCTACCTCTGGCAGTGTTTCCGGTGAAGACAACCTATTAAAGTCTGGATCCATGAGAGGGAGTTGCGACGAATAACTGCGGATGCGGCCGTATTTCCAACTCCGATCGACTCCTAGACCACCGAGGAGCGCTGTTCGCTTCCAACGAGCGGCGACTGCGGCCACCGCGTCGTCAGCCGGGTGCCACCAGAGGTATGGCAGCTCTTCCACGAGGACCAGCATCACCCGCTCATCCGGATCAAGAGACTCCAACGCGACATCACGCACAGACGTGTGGTCATCATGGACGTGGGGCCCGTTGACAATCGCCAGAGAATGCCATCTGTGAAAGGCAGTGTGCTCCAGATCATGAAGAACCCGGTGAACCGATGAGGACAACTTGATCGCCGACGACAATTGATTCCAACCCAACCGGAACATGACATGAAGCAACGTGCGGTTCACGGGAATTCCGGCTCCAGCAGGCACGATGACAACGGGCTGGTCACTCGTGTGTGCCTGTACCCACGAACGGAATTCCCGGCGAAATTCCTCCAGATCTGCGGCGCGACGCCCGGGAGATGTGTAGGCGTCCTCTAAGTAGGGCATACGTCGGATGGCAACGCCAGTACTAGCGTAAGCGAGAATGTCCTCCTTGGTACGTGCCGCCATCTGCGCGCGCGAGTCCGCGAATCCGGCATTCTTGTCCCAAGTTGTCGTGACCGGCGGGTCAGGCTCCCCTGCATATACCGTCCACACTTCAACATTCTTTCCTCTTCGGATGACCTCTGATGCGCTGAATAACGCATCGTCCAAATGCGGCGATAATACCAACACAGGGCGACCTGAGACCAAGGCAGCATCAAGCGGGTCTTCTTGGAAGTTCTTAAACATACACATCAACCGTTTCGGATCATTTGGACCAAATCAGCTCAGGGGCCACGCGTGCCTAACCGAGCGAAGCATGCGCTTAAGCACAGGAGTATCAAGCCCGCCACCAGTATCGACGACGAGCAAGATTCGCCGCCAAGGCGAGACTGATTCTGCAGTCGATCGCGATCCCGAACATCCCTTCGATTCCGGGACACCCCATCGTGGGGATGTCCACGCACAAAAGCGCGACAGCCCTCCCTGAGATGGCATCATTCACACAGTAACCGCATCGATCACATGATCGGCGTACACATCCCATGTCGCCCACCCGCAGTTCAACCCTTCGGTCGAGATCTCATGCCGTTCGTCCCAAGTCAGGGGTGAACGTGCGGACAGCGCTTCGCGCAACCCCGCTATATCACCAGCCTCGACCACTGCATGGCGACTCGAAAGAAATTCGTGGGCACCTACTTGGCGGGTCGTGATCACTGGCAGCCCCGAGGCGACCGCCTCAGTCACGACCAGGCCGAAGGCATCCTCAATGGACGGCAGCACGAAGACATCCATTCTGGCGTATAAATGAGCCAATTGCTTAGCTGTCAGAACTCCGAGAAGAGAAATATTCGAAGGCAGGTTATGCACGATTCGGGTGTCGAATATTTGTCCAGCGATTGCCAAGTCAATGGGCTGGCCACGCACCGCCTCGATAAGAAATGAAACACCCTTTATCAGGTTCACTTGGCCAGTGAAAACAGCCTGCAACCGGCCCGACGATGAGCCGCGCAGGTCCGCCTCGCCCGGTCGGAAAATCGATGGTTCTACGCCATAGGGAATGGTGACGATGTTGGCGCTTGCAACTCCATTCGCGCGCATTTGATCGCGCACGCGACGACTCGGCACGAGAACATGGTCAGCAAGTGAGATCTCCTGCTCAATTCGTTCCACGAAGTAATCCGGATAAATCTCGGCCTTCGGGCGTCGATGACCGTAGAACCGTTGCAGCGACTCGTTGTGGGTGCGCGGGTGCGCGTCCACCTCGTGAAGAACAAGTCTACGGGAACGATTCGCGCGGAATGTGTCGAGCGACGATCCTGGCATGGAGATGAGCGTCGCCGCATCCCCGAAATCGACATGCCGAACCGCCCGGTCTTGGAGCACCTTCCACGTCGCATTGCCGAAACGGTGCGTCAGGGGAGAGCGAAACCGTGCGCCGGCTATGCGCACGAACTCGGGCAACACCGATGTATGCACGTCCTCGGGCAGGGCATTCTGGATCGCACGTGCCGCATGTCTGCTCACATAATCGTGGAGCGTTGGAGACCGTAACACCTGGTTCAGTCTTTCCGCACTATGGATTAGTAGACGCGGGTCGCTCAACGCACGCACAGTCAGGAGCTGACGTCGATGCGCCTCTCTGGAGATCGCGCGAATAGCGTTCTCCTCGAAGGCACATGAGATCGCGAGGCCTTCGGACCTACCCCCACGTTGGCTATCCATTTCCCTTGGCCCGTTCGATTTGAGTGATCCGATTCATGGCGCCGACTATTCCTAACTCCGTGACCCCAGCCACCATACCTCATCCATAGGTATCATGAATTAAATTGACGTACCTCAGATATTCTGAGTGCGAATGCGCTTGGACAGGGCAGGCTTGCCCGGTGGAAGCCAACATTCCGATAGCCGCGAGGCAGCTCGAGGTCGACAAGCCGCGCTGAGCGTCGAAGAGGACCGGGACGGGACCTTCTGCGAGAAGATTGGCCATAACTGGGATGGCCCGTCCGAACGCCCTGCAGACGCAAACCGGGCCTTTGTCCGGGGGCGTTGTTGCGTGAATCGCGTGTGATGTGCTGGCGGGGGAAGGCCC